>NZ_BAAADB010000008.1:64064-137309 GCF_039522025.1 Deinococcus depolymerans
GTACGTCCTGACCGGGATGGAGCAGGACGGACTCCTGCTTAAGGCCGCGTGACACGACATCGGCAGGGAAGTGGAAACTCTTGGTGGAGAGAGGGAAGCGGGGGGCGCGGTGTTCATGGCCTGCGACACGATAGTTCACCGGGCGCCGGGCCGCCGCAGCGCTGGCCTTCACGTTGGGGGGGGAGGACCCGCCCCCCGCCGGGGGCTGCCATGGCTGATCTCGCGGGGGCTGGCACTGGGGGAGCTGGCATTGAGGGGGCTGGCACTGGGGGGGGTTGGCCGCACGGGGGCTGCCCGGACGACCCCCGGGCCGCGCCGGTCAGCGGCGGGCGGTCCAGAAGGCGTCGAGCGCGGCTTTCACCTCGGGCAGTTTCTCGAAGTGCGGCAGGCCGTCGGTGCCCTCGATCCTCACGGCCTGCACGCCGCTCTTCTGCGTGAAGTCCTGCAGGCGGTCGAAGGACACGAACCCGTCCTGGTCATACAGGACCAGCGTGGGGATGCTCAGGCGGCTGTACAGGTCGGCGTAGGCGTCCGGGGTGAACAGCCGCCCGCTGATGAAGTAGAGGGGCGCGTACTTCGCGCCGGGCTGGCGGGTGGTCTCGACCGAGTAGTCCACCAGCCCGGCGTCGACCGGTCCGCGGAACGAGCGGCTCAGGAAGTACTCGATGCTCAGGCGCGTGCGGATGAGGGCGTACAGCGGCGTGCCGAAGGTGTTCAGGCGGTCGTAGAGTTGCTGGCCGCCGTCGTCGGCGGTGGCTTCCTGCGTGCCGCCGCGCGGGTTGCCCAGGCCGCTGGGGCTGATCAGCGCGAGGCTGCGAACGCGCGGGTCGAGCAGCGCGGCGCGGGCCGCGAACTCGCTGCCGAGGCTGAGGCCGACCACGTCCACGTCAGTGTTCAGTTCCCTGATCAGGGCGTTCAGGGCGGCCGTCATGAGTTCTTTGGTGTACGTCACGTCGGGGCGGTCGCTGCTGCCGAAACCCGGCCATTCCAGTGCGTACACCGGGCGGGTGCCCACGTAGGCGTCCCAGACGGGTTTCATCTCGTAGGCGCTGGCGGCGGCGTTCACGCTGCTGGTCAGGACCAGGGGTCGGCCCTGGCCGCGCGGATCGGCGTAGTACGCGACCCGCCCGAAGTCCGGGATGGTCAGGTAGCGCCGCTCGCCGCTGAGGGCAGGTCGCAGGGTGGACGCCGCCTGGGTGGCAGGGACAGGGGTGGGCGCGGCCGTCTGAGCGGCCGCCACGGCCCCCAGGGTCAGGCCGGTGATCAGCAGCGCGGCGCTCAGGATGCGGCGGGCAGGCAGAGGGTTCATGTCTTCATGCTTTCCTGTCCTGCTGCGGTTGACTGTCTGGCCGGGTACAGGTCCGCGGGGGGGTGATACGGACTCCGGTTGAACGGGTGACCAACACCGTTCCATCCGGGCGGAGGCGACTCGCAGAGCTGCTCCGCAGAGGAGGAGCGGGGCGGGCTGCCGGACGTGGAGCTGGCCATCCGGTGAAGTTCCGGCTTGTCGGCGAAAGAAACGGCAGTCCGTATGAGGGGTCAGGCGGTAGACTGCGCGGCGATGCGTGCCGATCTGCTGTCCCGTGTGTTCTCGCTGCTGCCCGAACGGTCGGACCGTCCGGAGCTGACCGGGTATTACGACATGCTGCGCGACTACCCGGCGCGCGGCGGCAAGGGGATCCGCAGCGAACTGCTGCTCGCCAGCGCCCGCGTGCACGGCGCGCAGCCGGAACCCGATCCCGCGCCGGGCACGCCGTGGGACGCGGCGCTGTGGCTGGCCACCGGACTGGAGATGTTCCAGAACTGGGTGCTGATCCACGACGACATCGAGGACGACAGCGAGGAACGCCGGGGCCGCCCGGCCCTTCACCGCCTGCACGGCGTGCCGCTGGCCATCAATGCCGGGGACGCCCTGCACGCGTACATGTGGGCCGCCGTTCACCGGGCGGGCGTGCCGGGCGGGATGCAGGCGTTTCTGGACATGATTCACCGCACGGCGGAGGGGCAGCACCTGGACCTGTGCTGGGTGGAGGGCCGCCGCTGGGACCTGCGCGAGGACGACTACCTTCAGATGGTGCGCCTGAAGACCGCGTACTACACGGTGGTCGTGCCGCTGCACCTGGGGGCGCTGGCGGCGGGAGCGCAGCCGCACGCCGGGTTTCACGCGGCGGGGCTGGCGCTGGGCGCGGCCTTCCAGATCCGGGATGACGTGCTGAACCTGAACGGCGACCCCGTGAAGTACGGCAAGGAGATCGGCGGGGACCTGCTGGAAGGCAAACGCACCCTGATCGTGCTGCACTGGCTGGCGCGCGCGCCGCGCGAGCAGCGCGAGGTGTTCCTGGAGCAGATGCGCCGCGACCGCCCCGCCAAGGACCCGGCCGTGATCGCGCAGATTCACGGGTGGCTGCTGGAGAGCGGCAGCGTGGCCCACGCGCAGGCCACTGCCGACGCCCTGGCAAGCGAGGGCCTGAGCCTGCTGGAAGACGCGCTGGGTGGCTTGCCGGACCCGGCGGCGGCGCAGCAACTGCTGGGCGTCATCCGGGAACTGGCGACCAGGGACGCCTGATCCGGACGGACGTCTGTCTCGCCGACACCCCGGAACATCACCGACGCTGCCAGCTCCACGCCCGGCAGCCCGCTTCTGCTCCCGCCCGCTCGGATCGAAGGGTCCTTGTAGCCCCTTCAACCGGGGTCCGTATGAACCCGGCAGCGGGCAGGGCTCATGCAGATTCCGTCTGTTTCGTTGACAACCCGGAACGGCACCGGGTCGTCAACGCCACGTCCGGAACCCGTTTCTCTCCTCCTCTGCGGAGCAGCTCTACGAGTCGCATCCGCTCGGATTGAATGGCTTTATAAGCCATTCAATCCGAGTCCGTATCAGCAGCGCGGCAGGTTCAGGGCAGGAGGTTCAGGGCGGCGTGCGCGAACACGCCGAACGCGGCGTTCAGGGCGCGGATGGCCGGGTCGATGGGCTGACCGCCTTGCAGGTACAGGCCGGCGTTGAATTCGATGCCGAAGGCGGGCACGCCGCTACGGGCGCTGTGCGTGAGACTGAGGGTGTCGGTCGCCCAGGGTTCCCCGATCGTGACGCGCGGGTCGGGGCTGGCGGCGATGACCGGCGCGAAGGCGTCCTGGCAGGCGCGCTGCAGTTCTCTCCACAGCGCGTGCGGGTAGGTGGACTGCGCGGGCGTGCCGGGCATCAGGCAGATGGCCGGGCGGGGGCTGCCGGTGTCCAGTCCCAGCGCGGGGCCGGTGGGGGCCATGGAGTGCCCCACGATCATCAGGCCCGCGCCGACCAGTTCGGCGCTCAGCTGGGCATTGAAGGGGTCCCAGATGCGCCGCAGCCGCGTTTCGCGGGTGTCGTCGCCGGGCGTCCATCCGGCCGGGTACAGGGGCGCGCGGTCGAAGCCCATGACCTTCAGAACGCCGTTGTCGTCACGGTCGTCGCGTTCGCGGTTCAGGTCGGCGGCGAAGCGGCTCCAGGGGGCCTGGGCGTGGCGCGCGCCGGGCACGCTGAACAGCAGGTCGGTGTAGGGGTCGCCGTCCAGGAAGATGCGGCGCAGGAACGCCTCGCGGCGGGGCGTGTCGAAGGCGTCGTCGCCCAGCATGTCGCGCAGCACGTCGGCCGGGATCTGCCCGGAGGGGTGCGGCGTGACGATCAGCAGCCGGTCTGTGCGGGACAGGTCGCCTGTGGGGTGGCCGGGCGCGGAGGTCATGCGCGGAGCATAGCGCCGCCCGGCCGGGGTGCAGGGGTGATTCAGGTCAGCGGGGCCACAGGCGGTTCATCCACCCGGCGGGGTTGGTGCCCTCGCCGCGCACGCGCAGTTCGAGGTGCAGGTGCGGCCCGGCACTCAGGCCGGTGCTGCCGACCTCGCCGATCTTCTGGCCGCGCGTGACCTTCTGCCCGACCTTCGCGGTCACGCGGCTCTGATGGAAGTACAGGCTGGCCACGCCCGCCCCGTGGTCGATGACGACCAGCCCGCCCCGCACCGGGTAGCGCCCGGCGATCACGACCGTGCCGTCGTTCACGGCCAGCACGGGCGTTCCGGCCCTGGCGGGGTAGTCGGTGCCGAAGTGGTACGCGACCGGGCCGCCCGCCGTGTACGTGCGCGGCTGCCCGAAGGAACTGCTGGTGGGGCTCACGCCGCTCAGGGCCGGGGCGAAGGGCCGCGTCCAGGCCTGCGGGGTGCGCCGGGCGTAGGCCTTCTCGACCAGGGCGTCCTCGGCCTTGCGGCCCGGGTCGACCAGCACGCCGCTGATCTGCGGGGGCAGGTTCAGGTGCTGGATGGGCTGATCGAGTCCCACGACCGGAATGCGGCCGCGCACGAGTTCGCCGCCCACGCTGACCTCGAACACGACCGGGGTGGTCTTGCCCAGGACCACCCGGCCCGGCACGACGAACTCGCCGGCCGCCCCGATGGGTTTCAGGATCTCATTGGGTTGCCGGACGTCCTCGCCGATCTCGCTGGGGAAGCGCACGGTGGCCTGCGCGGCCCGCGCGCCGCTGAGCTGCACGGTGAACGCCTCGCCCATGCGCAGACTGCCGGGCACCGTGATGTTCACGCCGGCGATGCGGGCCGTGGCGGGTGTGGGCGCCAGCTGTTCTGGCGGCAGTGGGGCGGGCAGGCCGGGTCGGCTGTTCGCGGCGGGCGGCGTCTGCGCCGGGCGGGCGGGCGTGGCCGCCTGACCGGGCAGGCGCAGTTCCTGCCCGACTTCCAGGGTCGTGCTGCCCAGGTTGTTCAGCTGCATGAGCGCCTCGGGCGTGGTGCCGTTGGCGCGGGAAATCGAGTACAGCGTGTCGCCGGGTTTGACGGTGTAGGCCGCCGCGCCGCCCACCAGGAGCAGCGCGGCCAGCAGCAGGGAGCGGCGGTTCATGCCCAGAAGGATAGCTGCCCCGCGCGTGAGAAGGCCTTCAGGCGGACCTGACCGGCAGGTCTACAGGTCGAGGGTCAGGGTGACGGGGCCGTCGTTCGTCAGGTCGAGGACCATGTGCGCGCCGAACACGCCCTCTCCCACCGGAAGGTCCAGGTCACGCAGCGCGGCGTTGAAGGTGCCGTACAGCGCGCGGGCCTGTTCGGGCGGGGCGGCCCCCGTGAAGCTGGGGCGGTTGCCGCTGCGGGTGTCGGCGTACAGCGTGAACTGACTGACGCTCAGGACGCCGCCGCCGATGTCCTGGACGCTGCGGTTCATCTTGCCGTTCCCGTCGTTGAAGATCCGCAGTTTGGCGATCTTGGCGGCCAGGGCGCGGGCCGTTTCCTCGGTGTCGCCGGGCGCGACGCCCAGCAGGACGAGCAGGCCCGGGCCGGTCTGCCCCGTGACCTCACCCTCGACGGTGCAGGTGGCGCGGGTCACGCGTTGCAGGGTGGCGCGCACGTCAGTTCTGCGCCGCGCCGCCCTGCGGAGCGGTGTTCAGGCGTTCGCGGACGCTGCCGATGGCGTCCGTGAGCAGGTCCGCCTCGGTGAAGTCGAGGTTCCCGCGGGTCTTCTCGGCCAGCATGGTCAGCAGTTTCAGGCTGCGCTCGGCGGTCTGGCGGGCGCGGCGTTCCTCCAGCAGGCCGTCGCGGGCGGCGCTGGCGGTCGCGGCGTTCAGGTCGCCCAGCGCCGCCTCGGCGGTCGCCTGCAATGAGTTGACAAGTCCAACGAATTCCGGGTGAGGCATGCGCCGAGCATAGCGGCCGCAGGCGGGGGCGGGTGTCTGCCCGGTGACGGTGGGAGCAGGGAGGGGGTGAGGGCAGGAATCAGAATCAGAACAGGCCGGGTTGGCCCTGCATGTCCGGCGGGGCGGGGTCCGCGAAGGGGCCCGGTGCGTGGTCGCCGCGCAGCACGGCCGCCGCCTCGCGGATGTCCCGCCAGGTCAGGCTCTTGGGACCACCGGGCGCACGGGTGTCGCGGCGCAGCAGGTAGGCGGGGTGCAGCAGCGGCATCAGGGGCGCGGCGTACGTCCCGCCCTGCCCGTCGTCGTGCCGGTACTGAAACCACTGGCCGCGCAGGGCTCCCATGCCCAGACGGGTGTCGAGCAGGTACGCGGCGGCGGTGTGCCCGACTGCCAGGATCACGCGGGGGCGCAGCAGGGTCAGTTGCGGTTCCAGCCAGCGGGCGGCGCAGGTGCGGGCCTCGTGCGGGAGGGGGTCGCGGTGGCCGGGCGGGCGGCATTTGACGACGTTCGTGAGGTACGCCTCGTCCCGCCCGATGCCGGCGGCGTGCAGGATCCGGTCGAGCAGTTGCCCGCCGGGGCCCACGAAGGGCCGGCCCGTCCGGTCCTCGTGCGCGCCGGGGCCCTCACCGACGATCAGCAGCGGCGCGTCGGCGCGGCCCTCGGCCACCACGACCTGCGTGCAGCCGGCCCGCAGGTCGCAGGCGCGGCAGGCGCGGTTCTGGCCTTCCAGGGTCGGCAGGTCGCGGGCGTCGGGGAGCGCGGTCACGGCCGCAGGATAGGGGGCGGCGCGGCCGGTTTCTGTGACGCGGCGTCTGACCGCGCCGGCAGGGGGCGGCCTTACCGGGCGGGCTGGCTTTCCTGGGTGTTCTGGGGGGCCGGGGCGACCGCGCCGAGTTTCGGTCGTTTGCTGCGCGCCTCGCGGCGGGTCTTGGGGTCCAGGCCGATCAGCAGGAAGAAGTTCTCGAGGGCGTTCTCCTGCCCCTTGATGTCCGGGTGTTCGTGTTCGGGGGTGCCGGTCACGAAGGGCAGGGCGCGGTAGAGGTCGAGGGCGTGTCCGATCACCTCGTCCGGGGCGTGGGTTTCGGCGTGCGTGCCGAGGCGGGCGTAGATCTCGCGGCGGCTCTCGGCGTGTTTCAGGAAGGCGTCCGGGTGGGGGGTCTCGGCGGCGCGCAGCATGTCCTGGCGGGCAATGCGCCGGTAATGCTTCAGGCCGATCTGGATCTGTTCGGTGGTCATGGTTTCCTTCATGCTGTCCTCCAATGCACCGTGGTGGGCTGGTGGGGGCCGCTGTGGCCGGGGGCGGGAGTGCTTGTGCCGAGTATAGCCGGGGGCCGGCGAAATCGACGGGCTGCGCGGGTGGCGCGGGTCCTGTGTTCGGCCCGGCGGGATCGCTGCGCGGGCCCCGGCGGGGTGCTGTGGCAGCCGGGTCAGGGTGGGGTCGGCGGCAGCGGACGCCCGTTTTCTCTCATAATGAGTGGATGGTGATGAAGTGGAAAAACCGTCATTTGTTCTGGATCCCGCTTCAGAAGGTCAAAAATCCGCCACAAGGTGCATGAGCTTCAATCTGAGAAAGCTGAGCCAACTGCCGGAAAGTGACCCGCCGACCACCCGGTCATGAACGCATAAACACCGTATAGGCGCATACCAGAGGCCGGTTTCCCCATGAATGAAGGACAAATAAATAAAGGCAGGATAAACTTCAGGCGTCGATGAAACCCTTCCACGTACTTCTGACTGCTCTTGCCCTCTGCGGCACCGCCAGCGCCACCAGCTACACCGTCAAGGCCGGCGACACGCTGTACTCGATCGCCAAGGCCACCGGCGTGGACGCCAGCACGCTGATGAAACTGAACAGGCTCGGCAGCAGCACCATCAACGTCGGTCAGAAGCTCAACGTGGGCGGCGCCAGCGCCAGCACCCCCGCCGCCCGTCCCGCGGCCGCCGCGCCCGCCCCGCAGGGCGGCACCTTCGTGCGGGCCGCCGCCACCCGCTACCTGGGCATCCGCTACGTGCTGGGCGGCACCGGCAACGGCGGCATCGACTGCAGCGGCTTCACCATGAACGTGTTCCGCCAGATGGGCATCAACCTGCCCCGCACCGCCGCCGCCCAGTGGCGCGTCGGCAGCGCCGTCAGCCGCCGCGACCTGCGCGCCGGAGACCTGGTGTTCTTCAACACCATGGGCCGCACCGCCAGCCACGTCGGCATCTACCTGGGTGACGGCATGATGGCCAACGCGAACTCCTACCACGGCCGCACCATCGTCGAACCCCTGTTCGGCAACGCCTACTGGGCCAGCCGCTACGACGGCGCCCGCCGCGTCCTGAACTGAACGCACGCCGGACGTTTCACCGACACCCCCCGCCCATCCCGGCGGGGGTTTTTTCATGCCGCGGCCCAGACAGGGACCGGGCCCGGCATCACCTGGGATACCGGGCCGCACCACGCTGGGAGTCGGGTTCCTGGGAGTGGGTTATACGGACTCCGATTGAATGGCTGACAAAGCCGTTCAATCCGAGCGAAGCGAGTGGGAGAAAACCGGGTTCCGGACGTGGAGTTCACAGATCGGTGGTGTTCCGATCTGTGAACGAAACAAACGGCAGTCCGTATTACTGGCGGATGATCTGTGCGTCTTTCGGCAGGGCCCGGATCCCGGCGGCGCTCAGGCCGGCGTTCACGCGGTAGTTCGAGACGTTCAGGTCGGCCAGGGTCTTGCCGCCGCTGTTCAGGATCTGAATGCGGGTGGGCCGCCAGCCGTCCTCGGTGATCCACACGCGGGTGCGGTCCGTGCCGCCCGACCGGGGCGTGGCTTCCAGCTGGAACAGGCGCTTGCCGGCGCTGCCGCTGGTGCCCAGCAGTTTCACGTTGTAACTGGCGAGCATGCTGGCGGTGTTGCTCAGCTGCGTGAAGTCCAGGCTCAGGCCGGCGCTGCTGGCGGCCTTCTGGGCGCTGGTGACGGTGATCTGATTGGTCAGGTACATGTACTGACGGATCTCGTTCTTGTCGGCCACGACCACGTTGTCGGCCAGGGCGTCGGGCGCGGCGAACTGCACGCGGGCGACGTTCTGCGCGGGAATGGCCTTGATGGTCAGGTCAATCTTCTGGCTGCTGGTATCCAGGGTGGCGTTGCCGCTGAGACGGAAGGACACGTCCCTGGCGGCCTTCTGGGTGGCGTCCACCCGGTTGATGATGTCCTGCGCGGTCTGGGCGCCGGCCACCGAGCCGAGGGCCAGCAGGGCGGGGGCCAGGAGGGTCAGGGGGAGTTTCTTCATGCCTGCCAGTATCCCGTCCGTCCTCATGAGAAGGGGTCCAGGCACCTGACGGCAGGTTCATCCAGGGAACGTAAAAATGCGCTGCTGGACACAGTCGAGCGGTCCAGCAGCAGGGGCGGGCTTCCCCCGGCGGGGGCGGACCCTCAGGGCAGCGGCAGCGAGTACCCGACCCGCACCCCGAAGCCCGCCTGCCCGCGCAGGGTGCGTCCGGCGCTGGCCTCCAGGGTCAGGGTGCCGCTGCCCGCCGGGAGGCTGGCACTCACACCCGTGCGCAGCGGGGAACTGACGGTCCGCCACGGCTCGTAGGCGGCGTACAGGCGCACGCTGCTGCCGTCACCCAGCAGGTCCGGCGCGGACAGGCTTCCGGTCACGCCGAAGGTCTTCGGGCCCGCCAGGGCGTCCACGCCCACGCTCAGGCCGCTCTCGGCCGCGTAGGTCAGGCCGCCGGTCAGGCCCAGCACGTCCCGCCCGGCCAGGACGCCCGAGCGCCACGTCAGGGTGCCGGTCTGCTCGGTCTCGGGCAGGGTGTCGTCCATGGCCAGGGGATCGGTATCGGGGTTGCCGGTGGTCGCCGGTCCGGTCGTGGCGGGATCCGCAGCGGCCTCCGGAACGCCGGCCGCGTCGGGTTCCGTCAGGGCGGGAGGCACGGGCCGTGTCAGGACGCGGCGGCCCTCCACGCCCACGCTCAGCTGAGGTTGCGCCCCCAGCTCACCGCCCAGCACGGCGATCAGGTCACGGTTCACGCGGTAACGGGCGCCCAGCACGGCGTTCCAGCCGCGTTCGCGCAGGTCCGCCGGGGCCTGCGCGAACGGGGCGAGCGGGTCCACGTCCGTGACGGGCGCCGTGAAGTACGCGCCCGCGAGGTTCAGCGCGACCGGTCCGAGCCCGGCGCTGGCGCGGCTGTCCACGCGCACGCCACCCTGCCACGTGACGGCGAGGTCCGTGCGGGCCGTCGCGGCGCCCAGCGGCGGCAGGCTGAGGCTGCGGACGTACCCGACCTGCGCCGCGCGGCTGCCCAGCGCGGCCGACACCTGCCCGCCCAGCAGGTCCAGCTCCGAGACGCCCACGCGCCCCCACAGTCCGGCGTCCGGGGCGCGGTACGCCACGCCGAAGTCCAGCGTGGCGGCCGGCGCGGACGTCACGAGCAGCGCCGCGCCGAGCGTGACGGGCAGCAGACGGAAACGGCCGGAACGGGGTAGGGGTCGCATGCAGGCAGCGTAGCGCAGCCGGAACCTGACGCGCCCGGTCAGGTTCCGGCGTGGGGGGCGGGGTAGCCTGGGCACATGCGCCTGCTTCCTGCCGCCGTCCTGGGCACCGCCGCCCTGTCCCTGAGTGCCTGCGCGCCCCTGCAGCAGATCCTGCAGGTGCCCCGCGTGGACGTGCAGAACGTGTACCTGCAGAGCCTCACGCTGCCCGGCGGGTTCGGGAACGCCCCGGTCGCGAACCTGACCCTGAACCTGCGGGTCACGAATCCCAACCCGCTGCCCCTGCGCCTGGCGAACCTCGCGGGGACACTGGTCATCGACGGGGCCGAGGTGGGGCAGGTGTCGTTCCCGAATGTCGCCATTCCCGCCAGCGGCGTGGCCGAGCAGCGGGCCGACGTGTCCATTCCCGTCACGCTGAACACGGCCGCGTCGTTCCTGAAGGTGGCGCGCGGGCAGCTGGTCACGTACCGCGTGGACGGCGGGTTCACGGCAGATTTCGGGCCGCTGGGCCTGCAGGACTTCGGGCCGTTCACGCTGGCGCAGGGGCAGTGGAAGCAGGCACCCATCCTGCCGTTCTGAGCCTCCCGCCGTTCTGCGCGCCCGGGCGGTACGTTACCCTGTACCGGTGACCGATCCCGCCCGCCCCGATCACCCCATGCCAGTGACCCCGGACGCCGTCAGATCAGACGCCAGCGACCCGCAGCGGGCCTGGGCGTTCCGGCCCGCGTCTCCCCTGCCCGGCGTGCCGGGCGGGCCACTGTCGGGCCTGACCTTCAGCGTGAAGGACCTGTTCGGCGTGCCCGGCTGGCCGCTCCGCGCCAGTACCCGCGCGCCCGTCCCGGACCCCGGCCAGAGCGTGCTGGTGCGCCGCCTGCTGGACCTGGGGGCCAGCGCGACCGGCAAGACGCACCTGCACGAGATCGCGCTGGGCATCACCGGGGCCAACGGCTTCGGCGGGACCACTCACCCCACCCTGCCGGGGCGCGTGCCGGGCGGCAGCAGCAGCGGCGCGGCCGTCAGCGTGGCGCTGGGGCAGGTGGAGTTCGCGCTGGGCACCGATACCGGCGGCAGCATCCGCGTGCCCGCCGCGTGGTGCGGCGTGCGGGGCTACAAGCCCACCAAGGGGCACGCCGACTGGAGCGAGGCGGGCGTGCTGCCCCTGTCGGGCACCTGCGACCACACCGGGCCACTGGCCGCCGACCTGCGGACCATCATCCGCGTCCACGGGGCCCTGACCGGGCAGCCCGTGCCCCCGCAGGACTGGGCGGGCCGGCGCGTGGGCCTGTGGCTCCCGGACGGCTGGGTCACGCCGGACGTGCGCGCCGCCGTGCTGGGCGTGGCGGGCACCCTGGAGGGCCTGGGCGCGACCGTGACGCCCGTGGACTTCCCGGAAGTGCTCGACGCGTACTCGCCCATCGTGCTGAGCGAGGCGGCCGCCGTTCACCGGGACGCCCTGACACTGGACGAGCCGGGCTTCCTGCCGTTCACGCTGGCCGCGCTGCGGCAGGGCGCGGCCCTGAGTGCCGACGAGGTGCAGGCAGCCTTCGCGCGCCGCGCCGCGTACCGCCAGCAGCTGGACGCCCTGCTCGGCACCTTCGACGTCCTGCTGGCCCCCGCCGTGCCCACCCCGCCCCCCCACACCGGGCAGGACGAGGTGGACCTGCCGGGCGGCCCGCTCCCGCTGCGCCGCGCCGTGCTGCGCCTGACCGCGCCGTTCAGCCTGCTGGGCGCCCCGACCGCCGCGCTGCCCACCACGCACCACGCGGGCGGCCAGCCGTTCGTGGGCGTGCAACTCGTCGGGCGGCACGGGCAGGACGACACGCTGCTGGCCCTGGCCCACGCACTGGACACCGCCCCGGCCACGGGCACCCCGAACCCCGCGTGAAACGCGCCGCCCTCCCCCTGGCGACTCTGGCGCTGCCGGTCCTGCTGGCCGCCTGCGCCCCAACCACGCAACCCGCCGCGCAGCCCGTGTACTCGTACGCGGGCGAGGCGCGGTTCCTGCTGACCCCGCAGAAGATCCGCGTGACGTACACCGTGGACCCCGTCACGCACGAGGCGCGCGGCGAGTACCGCAACCTGACCAGCGGCGGCACCTTCACCCTGCGCGGCACGCAACTCCCCAGACCCGGCGGCGCGGCCACCCTGACCGCCACCATCGACCCCGGCGACACGCCCCGCCTGAACGCCAGCCTGCTGGGCTTCGGCGTCAGCAACGTGCCCCTCAGGGCCAGCGGGCTGCTGGGCGCCACCGTCACGGACACCCTCCTGAGCGGCACCCTGACCGTGGGCGGCGTGAAGCACAACGTGACCCTGCGCGCCGAACGCTGAGCGCACCCGCATCAGGCGCACGGCATCAGGCCCGCTTCATGAGGGGTGCGTACGCTGCGGCCCATGCGCCGCCACCCCGCCCCCCTCGCCCTGACCGCCGCCCTGCTACTCCCGCTGGCCCTGAGCAGTTGCGCGTTCGGCGCGTACTTCCCACCCACCACCCCCCTGGAACGGCAGATCAGCGGCGTGTACGAGGGCGTCGGCATCGGCCCCACCGGACGCGTCCCGTACCGCCTGACCCTCGGCCTCGTCGAACGCGACGGACGCGCCAGCGGCAGCCTCGTGAACCTCGAAAGCCGCAAAGTCTACACCGGAAGCGGCCCCTTCAGACGACTCGCCGACGGCACCGAACTCACCCTGACCCTCTACGAGAACGGCACCCACCGCGCCAACCTCTCCCTCATCCGGCACGACACGGACGGCACCGTCACCCTGGACGGCCACCTGCGCACCGTCCTCCTGGGCCGCGAAGCCCTCGGGTACACCCTGCAACTCCGGCCCATCCCACCAGCACAGCCCTGAGCCGCCCGCCCCACCCCCGGCGCACCCGTGACGCTGCGCTAGACTGCCCTCCGACCGCCCAGCGCGACACAACGGGCAGGCAAAGGCCCCGGAATCCATCCGACCGGCTGAGAGGAGAGACACACATGAAGGCAATGATCGTCACCTACGGGTGTCAGATGAACGAGTACGACACGCACCTGGTCCAGTCGCAACTCGTGAGTTTCGGGGCGGACATCGTGGACAGCGTGGACGTCGCCGATTTCGTGCTGCTGAACACCTGCGCCATTCGCGGGAAACCCGTCGAGAAGGTCCGCAGTCTGCTGGGCGACCTGCGCAAGATCAAGGCCCGCCGCCCCCTGGTGATCGGCATGATGGGCTGCCTCGCGCAACTGGAAGAAGGACAGCAGATGGCCCGCAAGTTCGGCGTGGACATCCTGCTCGGGCCGGGCAGCCTGCTGGACATCGGCAAGGCGCTGGAAAGCAACGAGCGCTTCTGGGGACTGGCATTCCGGGACGAACTGCACGACCACGTCCCCCCCGCCCCGGCCGGACAGTTGCAGGCGCACCTGACGATCATGCGCGGCTGCGACCACCACTGCACGTACTGCATCGTGCCCACCACGCGCGGCCCGCAGGTCAGCCGCCACCCGGACGACATCCTGCGGGAACTGGACCTGCAACTCGCGGCGGGCGTGCAGGAAGTCACGCTGCTCGGCCAGAACGTCAACGCGTACGGCGTGGACCAGGGCGCCCGGCTGGGCGGCTACCCCACCTTCGCGAACCTGCTGCGCATGGTGGGCCGCAGCGGCGTGCGCCGCGTGAAATTCACGACCAGCCACCCCATGAACTTCACCGAGGACGTCGCCGCCGCCATGGCCGACACGCCCGCCATCTGCGAGTACGTGCACCTGCCCGTCCAGAGCGGCAGCAACCGCGTCCTGCGCCGCATGGCCCGCGAGTACACCCGCGAGCAGTACCTCGCGCACGTCGCGGACATCAAGAAACACCTCCCGCACGTCGTGCTCGCCACCGACATCATCGTCGGCTTCCCCGGCGAGACCGAGGACGACTTCGCGCAGACCCTCAGCCTGTACGACGAGGTCGGGTACGACAGCGCGTACATGTTCGCGTACAGCGCCCGCCCCGGCACGCCCAGCCACAAGCACTTCGACGACCTCCCCCGCGAAGTGAAAACCGAACGCCTGGAACGCCTGATCGCCAGGCAGAAAGACTGGAGCGCCCGCAAGAACGCCGCCAAGGTCGGCACCACCCAGGAAGTCCTGATTCGCGGCGAAGCGCACAGCGACGGCTTCCTCGAAGGGCACACGCGCGGCAACCACCCCACCATCGTCCCCGCCGCCATCGGCGCCACCGGCCCCGGCGTGTACTCCGTCCGAATCGACCACGCCACGCCGCACATGATGTACGGCACGGTCCTCGGCCCGGACGGCCACCCCCTCCCGCAGGTGCCGCGCCTGGACCCGCAGGCCGCCGCCCTCAGCGCCCCCCTCAGCATGGCCTGACCCGCCCGCACCACACGGCCCGCCCCGGCACGCCCGGCGGTGGGCCGCCCCACTGCACCGCCACGCCGCATTCACGGAACTGAAGGTTTCCTCAGCGGCGCGTCACACCCGGATCAGACTGGACAGGCAAAGTGAGAGGCATGAAGAAACTGATGCTGGCTGCGGTGGGATTGACGGGCATTCTGGCAAGTTGCGGTTCGTTCGGAGCCGCACCGGACGGCACCAACGCCGTGATGCGTAAAGTCACGACGGAGTACAAGATCGCGGGAACTGACCCCGCACGTTTCGTGGGCTGTGACCGGATTACCAACCCGACGGATGGACGTGCGACGGACACCCAGGTAGTCGTCAACTTCACGGCTGCTGGCAACCTGTCCAAAGTGGATGTAGCTATCGTCGGAGCCTCTGGTACGAAGAAGACCCAGACCATTCAGGCTGCTGACCTAAAGAAGAATGCCAACAACGACTATCAGGCTATTTTCGAATTTAAATCCGCGAGCAATGATCTGATCCCCGCAAGCATCATCGTCAGCCCCAACCCCCAATTCAGAGAGCCTCGCAATGTAACCGTGGACGGTCGTGACCGAGTCGGCAGCTTCCATGCCGAGATCCTGGTGTACACAACCGGTGGCGACACCTTCCCCATCACGAGCAAAAATTTGGGCAGCGACGGCAATATTGACGTGTACAGCAAGTGCACCCTTGCCAGCACGGCTCAGCCGCTCAGCCAGTAAGCTCCTGCTTCATACCGGCCCCTGCTTCGTGTGGGGGCCTGTTTGTTTTCTCAGGTTCGCTGAGGAATTCATCACATTCCGGTCAGGTTCGGCGGGCACAGTGAGAGACATGAAGAAACTGGCATTGACGGCACTCGGACTGACGGGCCTCCTGGCGGGTTGCGGGGCAACGGTGGTGATCGGCACTTCTGATCCGGTGCGGAATTTCCGCCTGGTTTCGTATCAGAGTCAGTACACGCTGCCGTCTGATTACGTGGATACGGCGACGGGTACGCGCTACCCGAAAGGGACTTCGATCATCTGCGACAACTGGAACACGCGCCTGAGCGTGACGCTCGACTGGGACGGCACGGTGGACTTGGTGGGGGCGCGACTGGTGGGCCGGGATTCCGGGCAGACGCGCACGGTGTACTCGACGCCGCTGGGTGACATGTACTCTGACGCCCCAACGGTGTTCGAGTTCGTGGTCGGGCCGAACACCGCGCCTCTGAGCGTGGGGAAGGGTGGGGTCAGTGCGCAGGCGATCGTGGTGACGCCCGTGAACACGTTCACGGTGAAGGGGGCGACGTTCGTGGACGTGCAGGCCCAGTCGTCGGACGGTACGAACAGCCCGGTGCGTCAGAGCGTGCAGGCACTTCCTGTGGCGAACTGCTCCTGATCTCTGACCTGTGAGCGCCGCCCCCACCAATTGATGGTGGGGGCGGCTTCTTTCATGTCAGGTGAGGGGGGTGAGGCCGGCTTCGATCTGGGCGCGGCGGGGTTCGAGGAACGGGGCGAGGATCAGGGTTTCGCCCAGGTGGTCGGGGTGTTCGTCGACGGTGAAGCCGGGGCCGTCGGTGGCGAGTTCGATCAGGATGCCCTGCGGTTCGCGGTAGTAGATGCTGTGGAACCAGTGGCGGTCGACTTCGCCGCTGGTGCGCAGGCCCAGGCTGGTCAGGTGGGTGTTCCAGTCGTGGTACTGGTCGTCCTGGACGCGCAGGGCGATGTGGTGGACGCCGCCGGCGCCGGGGCGGGCGGGGGGCATGGCGGGGTCGATGCGCAGGTGCAGTTCGGCGTGCGGGCCGCCTTGCTGCATGGCGTAGACGTGGATGGTGCGCGTGGGTTGTTCGGGGTCGGGGTACGTGCCGGCGGGGGTCATGTGGTAGGCGCGTTCGAGGACGCGGGTGGTGGGGAACAGGTTCGGGAGGGTGAGTTCGCTGGGGCCGAGGCCGTGAATCTGTTTGTCGGTGGGGACGGTGCTGCCTGTCCAGGGGGTGCCGTGCGGGCCGCCCTGCACGAGGCTGAGGCGCTGGCCTTCGGGGTCGTTGAAGTCGAGGTGGGGGCGGCCGTGGCGGGTGGTGGGGGTGACGGTCAGGCCGTGGGCCGTGAGGTGCGTGTGCCACCAGTCGAGGGTGCCGTCGGGGATGCGGAGGCTGGTGCGGGTGACGCTGTTGTTGCCGGGTTGTTCGGGTGGGACGGGCCACTGGAAGAAGGTGAGGTCGCTGCCGGGGGTGCCGGCGCTGTCGGCGAAGAAGAGGTGGTAGGCGGTGACGTCGTCCTGGTTGACGGTTTTCTTGACGAGCCGCATGCCGAGGACGCCGGTGTAGAAGGCCAGGTTGGCGCGGGCGTCGGCGGTGACGGCGGTGACGTGGTGCAGGCCGTGCGGGGTGAGGGGCGTGGTGGTCATGCCCACAGAGTAAATCGTTTGACGTTAAGCGATTGTGACGAGCCGACAGCTGTCATACGGACTCCGATTGAATGGGCTGCAAAGCCCGCTGGGTCCGAGCGAAGCGAGTGGGAGCTGGGCGGGTTCCGGACGTGGAGTTGGCAACCCGGTGCTGTTCCGGGTTGTTAACGAAACAAACGGCAGTCCGTATCACACCGCACCCTCCACGTCCCACGCACCGCCCCGCACCACCCGCCGCTCCCAGCCCAGCACGTCCCCCTCCTCCACGTCCGGCACGCCCAGCACCCGCAGCAGGTGAATCAGCTGCGCCCGGTGATGCATCGAATGCGTGATCACATGCGCGATCCCACCCCCGAACGACTTGCGCCGGGGCGGATCATCCAGCACGTCCACCCAGGTGTCGTCCAGCCGCCCCTCCGCCTGCACGTGCCGCGCCAGCGCCGCCAGCTGCGGCCCCACCACCTCCAGCCGCCGCGCCAGCTCATCCAGACCGACCCGATCACCCGGCCCCTCGCGCGGCGGGACGCTGCCCATCAGGTCCGTCCAGACCTCCATGTTCCGCACGATGTGCGCCAGCGTCGCCCGCACCGTCCGCCACCCCAGCTCGAACGGCTCATCCAGCTGCGCCTCGCTCAGGAAGCGCGCCTGATCCAGCAGCCGCCCCGTCGTCCACGCGTCATGCCCCAGCAACCGCTCCAGCAGATCCATAGCGCACTCTACCCACGCCCAAACAGAAAGCGGGCCGCAGGGTCACCCCCACCGCCCACTTCCCACCACCGCCTTTCGCGGCTTCTCGTTCCACTCGGTTCAGGGCGCCGCCCTGAACGCCGCCCTCACAGCACTTCGAACAGACCCGCCGCGCCCATGCCGCCCCCGATGCACATGGTCACGACCACGTGCTTCGCGCCGCGGCGTTTGCCTTCCAGCAGCGCGTGCCCGGTCAGGCGCGCACCGCTCATGCCGTACGGGTGCCCGATGCTGATGGAACCGCCGTTCACGTTGTACTTCTCCGGGTCGATGCCCAGCGTGTCCCGGCAGTACAGGGCCTGCACGGCGAACGCCTCGTTCAGTTCCCACAGGTCGATGTCGTCCACCTTGAGGCCGTGACGCCTGAGGAGTTTCGGCACGGCGAACACGGGGCCGATGCCCATCTCGTCCGGTTCACAGCCCGCGACGGCAAAGCCCTTGAACAGACCCAGCGGGGCGAGGCCGCGCTCGCGGGCCATGTCGGCGTTCATGACGACCACGGCCGCCGCGCCGTCACTGAGCTGACTGGCGTTCCCGGCGGTGATCACGCCCCCCTCGAACACGGGTTTCAGCTTGCCCAGGCCCTCCAGGGTGGTGTCGGCGCGGTTCCCCTCGTCCAGCGTGCGGGTCACGGTCTGGTCACTGATCTCGCCCGTGGCCTTGTCCTGCACCTTCATGGTCGCGGTCATGGGCACGATCTCATGCTCGAACAGTCCTGCCTGCTGGGCGCGGGCGGTACGCATCTGCGAGTGGTACGCGTACTCGTCCTGCGCCTCGCGGCTGATCCCGTAACGCCGGGCGACAATCTCGGCGGTCTCCAGCATGGGCATGTAGATCTCGGGCTTGTGCTCCATGAGCCACTCGCCCCGCAGGCGGTACTTGTTCGCGTGCTCGTTCTGCGTCAGGCTGATGCTCTCCAGGCCCCCCGCCACGAACACGTCACCCTGACCGGCCATGACGCTGTTCGCGGCGGTCGCGATGGTCTGCAGGCCGCTGGAGCAGAAACGGTTCACGGTCTGCCCCGCCACGCTCACGGGCAGCCCGGCCCGCAGCGCGATCTGCCGGGCAATGTTGCTGCCGGTCGCGCCCTCCGGGTTCCCGGCGCCCATGATCACGTCCTCGACCTCGGACGGATCGATCCCGGCCCGCTGCACCGCGTGCAGAACAGCGTGCGCGCCGATATCGGAGCCGTGCGTGTCGTTCAGGAAGCCCCGGTAGGCCTTGCCGATGGGGGTGCGGGCAGTGGAAACAATGACAGCGTCTTTCATGGTGGAACTCCTGGGTCGGTGAGGGGGCGGGTTCAGCGGGTGGGTTTACCGCAGGGTGCGTTCGCCGCTGAGCGTGCAGAGAATGGCGTGTGGGCTGTGCTGCTCGATCTGGTCTGTCAGCGTGAAGAACGCGTCCCGGTAGGTTTCAGGCGGCGCGGACGGCCCGTGCAGCGCGAACAGGTGAGTGTACGACCTTGTCTGTTCCTCGCGGGTGCCGATGCGGCGCACCATCTCGCCCAGAGCCTGCGGGTCGGTCGGCATGGCCCGCAGGGTGAACGGCGGGTGAATCAGCGCGGTCAGTCTCGGTACGTCCGCCCCGGCAGGGAGCAGCAGCAGGGCGTCCGGGACGTCCATGTGGGTCAGGCCCGGCCTTTCTCGGCGTCGTACTGCGCGAAGGTCTTGCCTTCCTCGGCCAGTCGCTTCAGCAGGGGGGCGGGCGTCTGGCCGTACTTCTCCAGGTCCGCGACCACGCTGCTCAGGCCCTGTTCGCTGGCGTACTGCATGGGACCGCCGCGGTAGGCGGGGAAGCCGTACCCGTAGATGTAGATCACGTCGATGTCCCCGGCGCGCTGCGCGATGCCTTCTTCCAGGATCTTGGCGCCCTCGTTCACCAGGGAGTACGCGAGGCGCTTGGTGCTTTCCTCCTGGGTGATCTCGCGGGGCGTGATGCCCTTCTCGGCGCGGTAGTCCTCGATGAGTTTCTGCATGTCGGCGTTGGGGATGGGCCGGCGGGTCTCGTCGTAGTCGTAGATGCCGCCCTGCGTCTTCTGGCCCTTGCGGCCGGTTTCGACGATCCGGTCGAGCCAGCCGTCGGGTTTGGGTTTCCCGGCGACCTTCGCCTGGTGCTGGCGGATGGCGTACCCGATGTCCAGGCCGGCCATGTCGCTCATCTGGAAGGGACCCATGGGGAGGCCCAGGGCGTTCATGCTGGCGTCCACGTCCTGGGGTCGGGCGCCTTCCTCGACGAGTTTGCGGGCCTCGTCGCCGTAGCGGTGGACCATGCGGTTCCCGACGAAGCCGTCGCAGACGCCGACGACCACGCCGACTTTCTTGATCTTCCTGGCGAGGGCCATGCTGGTCGCCAGGACGGTGTCGCTGGTCTTCTCGGCGCGCACGATTTCCAGCAGTTTCATGACGTTGGCGGGGCTGAAGAAGTGCAGGCCGATCACGCTTTCGGGGCGGCTGGTGACGCTGGCGATCTCGTTCACGTCCAGGGTGCTGGTGTTGGTCGCCAGGATCGCGCCGGGTTTGGCGATCCCGTCGAGTTTCGTGAAGATGTCCTTCTTCACGTCCATGTTCTCGAACACGGCCTCGATGATGATGTCGGCGTCTTTCAGGTCGCCCATGTCCAGCGTGGGGGTCAGGAGGGCCATGCGCGCCTCGACGTCCTCCATGCTCATGCGGCCTTTTCTGGCGGTGTTCTCGTAGTTGCGGCGGATGACGCTCAGGCCACGGTCCAGCGCTTCCTGCTGCGTTTCGACGATGGTGACGGGAATGCCGACGTTCAGGAAGTTCATGGCGATGCCGCCGCCCATGGTGCCCGCCCCGATGATCCCGGCCGACCGGATCTCGGTGGTGGGCGTGTCCCTGGTGATGCCGGGAATCTTCGCGCTTTCACGTTCGGCGAAGAAGATGTGGCGCAGGCCGCGGCTCTGGGGGCTGTCCTTGGCTTCCATGAACCTGGTCGCCTCGGCGTCCCAGCCTTCCTGGAAGGGGACGGTGGCGGCCATCTCGGCGAGGTCCACGATCAGCGACGGTGACAGCTGCCCACGGTGCGTTTTCTTGATGCCCTGGCGGGCAGCGGCGAACACGTCGGGGGTGGCGCCGGGCACGCTGCGTTCGCTGATGCGCGGCAGGGGGCGGGCGTCGGCCATCTCGCGGGCGAACTCGACCGCGCCGGCCAGCAGGTCGCCGTCGATCAGGCGGTCGATCAGGCCCAGCTGGCTGGCTTCCGTCGCCCTGATGGGGTTGCCGCTCAGCATCATGTCCAGTGCCTTGGCGGCGCCCACCACGCGGGGCAGGCGCTGCGTGCCGCCGGCGCCGGGCAGGACGCCCAGTTTCACCTCGGGCAGACCGACCTGCGCGCCGGGCACGGCCACGCGGTACGTGCAGGCCATGGCGAGTTCCAGGCCGCCGCCGAGCGCGGTGCCGTGGATGGCGGCGACGGTGGGTTTGGTGAACGCGTCGAGTTTCTGGATGGTGCCGCGCAGGTCCGGGGCCTGCTCGCGGGGCATGTCGAAGGTGCGGATGTCGGCCCCGGCGACGAAGGTGCGCCCCCCGCCGATGATGACCACGGCCTTCACGCTGTCGTCGGCGGCGGCGGCGTCCAGTCCGGCTTTCAGGCCCTCGGGCACGCCGGGCGAGAAGGCGTTCACGGGCGGGTTGTTGATGGTCAGGATGAGGACGTCGCCGTCGCGGGACGGCTGCACGAGACTGGGCTGGCTGGACTCGGGGGTGCTCACGGTAGGGCCTCCTGGAAGAGTGTGTTGCGGTGTGGTTGTGGCGCGGTCCCTAGCTTTTCACGATTCCTGAACCCGGTCAAACACGTTCACGTTCAAGATGTACGTCAACGTTCACTTTCGGGGTGACAGTCGGGTATGCTGCGCCTCATGAGTGAATCCATGAAGGCCATCCGGGTCGAACGACTCGGCCCCCCAGACGTGATGGAACTCCAGGACGTCCCGGTCCCCACCCCCGGTCCCGGCGAGGTCCGCATCGAGGTCGAGGCCGTCGGCATCAACTTCGCGGACGTCCTGAGCGTCGCCGGCGAGTACCTGACCCGTACCCGCGTGCCGTACACGCCGGGCATGGAATTCGCCGGGATCGTCGAGTCCCTCGGCGAGGGCGTCACGGGCGTGCAGGTCGGGCAGCGCGTCGCCGCGCTGGGCGGCAGCGGCGCCCTGGCCCGCTACTCGGTCGTGAACGCCGCCGGCCTGATCCCCGTCCCGGAGAACCTGAGCGGCGCGCAGGCCGCCGCGTTCCCCGTGTCGTACTTCACGGCGTACCACGGCCTGAAGACCCTGGGGCGCGGCGTGGAAGGCGAGTGGGTGCTCGTGCAGGCCGCCGCCGGGGCGCTCGGCACCGCCAGCATCCAGCTGGCCAGGGCGATGGGCATGCACGTGATCGCGCTGGCCAGCACCGACGAGAAACTCGCGCTGGCCCGCGACCTGGGCGCCGACGTGACCATCCTGCAGGACGACCCGGACCGCGTGCAGAAGGTCCGTGACGCGGCGGGAGGCAAGGGCGTGCCCCTGATCCTGGAGGTCGTGGGCGGCAAACGCTTCCAGGAGAGCCTGGACATGGCCGCCCCGCAGGGCCGGATCATCGTGATCGGGAACGCCAGCCGCGAGCAGGCGAACCTGCGCCCGGTGGAACTCATGAAACGCAACCTGACCGTCACGGGCCTGTGGCTGACCAGCCTGATGAACGACCGCGCCGCGACCATGCAGGCCGCGCAGGCCCTCGCCGGACTGGTCGGGAGCGGGCAGGTCACGCCGCAGGTCGGCCCCACCTACCCCCTGGCCGACAGCGCCCGCGCCTTCCAGGACCTGCTGGACCGCAAGACGACCGGCAAGGTCATCATCGAACCCGGCCGCTGACGCCCCGGCCAGCCTCCTGATCGCCACCCCGCGCCGCGCGCCGGGTGGCGATCACCCGTTGAGCCCGGCCCCGCGAGGGCAACCCGGGCGGCCCTGCAGGCCCCGGACGACACCCCCGGGGGCCGCCCGGCCCCCGCCGGTCATGGTTCGATCACGGTGCGGGGCGCACACTGCCCGTACCGGTTCCGGTCCCCACCCGGCGCGGACATCGGTCGAGAGCGGCGCCGCGGGGTGACCGGCCGGCGTCCCTCCGGTCCCGCAGGAAGGCCATCCGGAGTCCTTCCGGGCGGTCCCCGGAACAGCCGGCCCGGTCCGAGTTAACGGGCCGGTAACGCCCTCAGTGCACACTGGTCCCAGGGATGACCCCCTGCGCCGCTTCCCGTCTGGTTCCCGTCCCGGCGTCCGTGTACACCGGCAGGAGGACTCGCATGCCCACCCTCTCCCCCACCCTGCAGCCGCAGCTGCCGCCCGCCGATACCCGCCACCCGGTCGCCTACCTCACCCACCCGGGGCCTCAGCTGGCCCGCGACCTCGGCAGGCTGTTCGGGCCGCTGGGCTGGTGGCCGGACAGCGCGTACCGCGCGCTGCTGGGCCGCCTGAACCTGCCGCCCTTCGTGACCGGCACGTTCCATTACCGCGACCGGCCCGAACGGGTGGCAGGCTGGCTGATCCTGGTCCCGCTGACCCCCGACCAGCTGCGGGCCGGCGGGTCGCGCGTGCACGCCCTGATCGGGCGGGCCGTAGACCGCGCCGCGCAGCTGGGCGCACGGACGGTGGGTCTGGGTTCCCTGCTCGGCCCGGCCACCGGGAACGGCACGGACCTGCGCCGCCGGACCGATACCGGCGTCACGACCGGCAGCGCCTTCACGGCCGCCATGGCCCTGCGGGCCGCGCAGCGGCTCCTGACGCAGTGCGAACCCGCAGCGTGCGTGGCGCTGGTGGGACCCGGCGGCAGCGTCGGCAGCTGCCTGGCCCGCCTGCTGGCCGCGAACACCGACCACGACCTGCTGCTGATCGGGCAGAACGAGGCTCGCCTGCGGGGCCTGCAGGCCACCCTGCCCGGCGGTCGCGCCGCGATCAGCACCGACCTGACCCGCCTGCGCGACGCGGAACTCGTGATTCTGACCGGGCGCGTGCCGCACGGCGCGCCGCTGGGGCCGGCGCTGCGGCGCGGGTCGCTCGTGCTGGACATCACGCGGCCGCGCGTGACCGGTCCGGACCTGCTGCTCGAACGGCCCGACGTACGCGTCATCGACGGGGGGCTGGTCAGTCTGCCGGGCGTGGACCTGCCGGAGACCGCCGGCTGGCCGCGCGGGCTGGGGGACGCGGCGCTGGCCGAGACGCTGCTGCTGGGCCTGCACGGCCACCCGGGCCATTTCGCGCTGGGCACCCCCACCCCCGCGCAGGCGGCCGAGGTCACGGTCATGGCGCGCGGCGCGGCCCCGCTGGGGTTCACGCTGGCCCCGCCGCACTCCTTCGGGCAGCCTGTCACGGTGGACCGCCGCTTCGACCGTTGGTCCTGCCCGGCCGGGGTGCCAGCGTGACCGGACGGCCCGTCACGCGGATCGTGATCCTGGCCAGCGGTGGACTGGACGGCACGGACGTGGTCACGCACGTGACCCGCGCGTTGCGCCGCCACGCCGGCAGGCGGCTGCGGTCCGGTCAGGTGCAGGTGACGCTGGTGGGCGGCCCGTCCGAGCAGGCCGCGGCCGGCTTCACCGGCGAGTTCCTGGGCGGCCTGATCCGCCCTGGCCACCTGTCCCTCCCCGCGCGGACGTTCCTGCCGGAGGTCCGTGTCCGGGCCGGCGCGGCGCAGGTGGACCTCGACATGCAGCGCGTGCTGGTCGAGGAGGGCGGCGTGCAGGACTGGCTGCCGTTCGATCAGCTGATCCTGACCCGCCACGCCGCCAGCACGCCCGACCGGCTGCCCGGTCAGGCCGAGCACACCTACCAGGCGCGGAACGGCCGGGACCTGCAGCGGCTCCGGACGGCGCTGGACGACCGCTGCCGGGAGGGCCAGCCGACGCGGGTGGCGGTCGTGGGCGGCGGGCGGCGCGGCGTGGAGGTGGCGGCCGCCATCCGCGACCGCCTGACGCGCGCCCGGGTGGCGGGCGAGGTTCACCTGCTGTGCAGCGGCCCGCTGCTGGCGCCACTGAACACCACGCACCCGGACCTGACCGTTCACGTCCGCGGGACGCTGACCCGTCTGGACGTGCGGCTGCACGAGGGGCAGCGCGTGTCCGCCTTCCGGGCGGGCGAGGTCTGCACGGTCCTGGGGCCGCTGCTGCGCGCCGACCTGATCGTGTACGCCGCCAGCGGCCGCCGCCGCGTCCCGCTGCCGGGCAGCGAAGCGCTCCGGCGTGACCGGCAGGGCCGGGTCCTGACCGACCGACACGGGCGCACGCCGGACTACCCGAACGTGTGGGTCGCGGACACGCTGGACCCGCCGCAGCTGGGTGATCAGGTGGCCCGGACGGTGCTCGGCCGGTCCCTGCGTCCGCCCGGCCCGCCGGAACCTGCGGCGCTGGGCCTGGGACGGCGCAACAGTGTCACGCAGGTGATGGGCCTGACCGTGACCGGCGCCATCGGCTGGGCCGTGCGGGTCGCCCGGCTGCTCCGGAACCTGCCCCGCCCGCACGGAACGCAGTTGATCCTGGACCTGCTGCGCCCCCCGGCACCCGCACCGCCCCCCCAGCGGCTTGCGGGAGCCAGCGACGCGGCCGACTGATGGCCGTCTTCAGTCCCCGGGACGGGCCCTCCGGCCGCGACGGTCCATGCGGGCGCGGCGGGTGCGAGAGAAGCGGGGGCGAAGTGGAGGCTGGATGGACGCCGCGGCGTTCATCCAGGGGGGAATGGCGTTATACGGATTCCGTTTGTTTCGTTGACAACCCGGAACGGCACCGGGTCGTCAACTCCACGTCCGGAACCCGTTTCTCTCCTCCTCTGCGGAGCAGCTCTCCGAGTCGCATCCGCTCGGATTGAATGGCTTTATAAGCCATTCAATCGGAGTCCGTATTACTGCGTGAAGAACCTCAGCAGGGGCCGCCACCAGGGAATGCCGGCCAGGATGACGATCATCGAGAGGCCGGTCCAGAGGGCCGCCGCGCGGAACTTCAGGGGGTCGGCGGCGGCCTTACGGCTCTGAATGCTGCCCAGCGTGGCGAACACGGCGGCCAGGACGCCCAGGCCCAGGTGTTCCCACTGGAAGCTGGGGCGGGGCGCGCCGGCGAACACCGGGATGTTCTGCATGCCCATGAAGGCGAACAGCAGCAGGCCCAGCACCACCTGCAGGTGCAGGCTCCCCATGAACGCCGCGACGGGGCGGCGATCGGCGGGCGTGAAGGGCCGCCCGCTGCTGAGGCCGGGAATGGTCTGCGCCAGGGCCCACAGGCCGGTCAGCAGGATCACCCAGCGGTTGAGGTTGTGAAGGGTCAGCAGCACGAGGTACAGGGTCGCCATGAGAACCAGCCTAACCTGACCGATCGGTAAGCTCAAGGGACACGGGCGCCGCAGGGCGTGAGGGCAGCCCTCACGGCCCCCACTGCCCACGCCATCTCATCAATGGTGCGGACAGGTTCATCCCTTCAGGGCAGACCAGCGATGAACACGCAGTGTTTACCCCTCCCCCTTGAGGGGGGAGGCTGGGAGGGGGTGAGCAGGCATGGCGTTACATAAGACGTTTTCCATGCTTTTCCCCTCTGGCGCCCGAACAGTGTCCGCACCATTCAATCCGAGTCCGTATCAGAACACGACGGTCTTGTTGCCGTGCACCAGCACGCGGTCCTCCACGTGCGCCTTCACGGCGCGGGCCAGCACCTGCCGTTCCACGTCGCGGCCCAGGCGCATCAGGGTGTCCGGCGTTTCGCGGTGCGTGACGGGAATCACGTCCTGCGCGATGATCGGCCCGGCGTCGAGTTCCTCGGTCACGTAGTGGCTGGTCGCGCCGATCAGTTTCACGCCCCGGTTGAACGCCGCGCGGTACGGGTTGGCGCCCACGAACGCGGGCAGGAACGAGTGGTGAATGTTGATCACGGGCCGCCCGAAGTCGCGCAGCAGCTCGCCGCTCAGGATCTGCATGTAGCGGGCCAGCACGGCGAAATCCACGTTCGCCTCGTGCATCAGGCGCACCTGTTCGGCCTCGGCCTCGGCCTTGTTCTCCTTGGTGACCTTCACGACGTGGAAGGGAATGCCGAACATCTCCGCGTCGCGCCGCAGGTCCTCGTGGTTGCTGATGATCAGCGGGATCTCCACGTTCAGTTCGCCCCGGCGTTTGCGCCACATCAGGTCCAGGAAGCAGTGGTCGTAGCGGCTGACGAGTACGGCCATGCGTTTGGGCTGCGTGGTGTAGTGCACGCTCCAGTCCATCCCGAACGGCGTGGCGACCACGTTCGCGAACGCCCGCTCGAAGGGCTCGCGGGCCAGGTCCAGTCCCGCGAGGTGGAATTCCATGCGCATGAAGAACGTCCCGCCCTGCGGGTCCGTGCTGTGCTGGTCACTGTGGATGATGTTCGCGCCGTGGTTGTGCAGGAACTGCGAGACGGCCGCGACGATCCCGCCCCGGTCCGGGCAGGTGATCGTCAGTACGGCAGTGTTCAGGGGGTCGGGCGCGGTTGAAGCGGGGGCCGTCATATCCGGCGAGGATACCCCGCGCGGCGGGTGGTAGCCTCGCGGACGTGCAAACAAACACCTCTTACGTGGCGTACGACCCGGACCTTCACGCGGCCCTGCTGGCCGACTACTGCCTGTCGGCCGCGCCCGGCGAACGCCTGCTGGTCGCGGGCGGGCAGGAGGCCACGCCCCTGATCCGCGCCGTGACCCGCGCCCTGCTCACGCGCGGCGCGCGGCCCGTGGTCCGCGTGGACTACCCCGGCCAGCACGAGGACTTCGCGGAACTCGCCAGTGACGCCGTCCTGGACGCCATTCACCCTGCCGACCTGAGCGACGTGGAAGCCCTGGACGGCAGCCTGCGCGTCCTGACGCCTGCACCCGCCCGCCCCGTGGACGCCGCCCGCCGCGCCCGCCTGCTGGCCGCAAACGCCCCGGTCGCCGCCGCCCGCGCCCGCCGCAAGTGGAGTCTGACGCTGTACCCCACCGCGCACGCCGCCGCGCAGGCCGGCATGAGCGAGGCGCAGTTCGGGGAGTTCGTGATGCGCGCCATGTTCCTCGACCGGCCCGACCCGGTCGCCGCGTGGGCCGAGGTCCGGCTCATGCAGGCCCGCCTGATCGAACGCCTGAGCCGCGCCGACGTGGTCCGCATCGAGGCGCCCGGCACCGACCTGACCCTGCGCGTGGGTGGCCGCACCTGGGCGAACAGCGACGGGCGGCGCAACATGCCCAGCGGCGAGGTCTTCACCGGCCCGCACGAGGACAGCGCCGAAGGGATCGTGACCTTCACCGTGCCCGCCGAGTACCAGGGGCAGATGGTGCGCGGCGCCCGCCTGGAATTCCGCGCCGGGCAGGTCGTGAACGCCACCGCCGACGAGGGCGAGAGCGCCCTGCACGCCGCGCTGGACACCGACCCCGGCGCGCGCCGCCTGGGCGAACTGGGCATCGGCACGAACACCGGCATTCAGGTGCCCACCGGGAACATCCTGTTCGACGAGAAGATCGGCGGAACCGTTCACCTCGCCATCGGCAAGAGCTACCCGGAGACGGGCGGCGTGAACGCCAGCGCCGTCCACTGGGACCTGATCACCGACCTGCGCCAGGGCGGCCGCCTGAGCCTGGACGGCGAGGTCGTGCAGGAAGGCGGCGTGTTCCTGATCTGACCCGGACTCGGATGGAATGGGTTGCACAACCCATTCCATCCGAGCGAAGCGACTCGCAGAGCGGCCCCGTGACCCGATGACCTTCCGGACCGTCCCGGCCAGGGTGAGTACAGCACCGCGAACTGGCCGCGCCGGTCGGCCCAGACGCGGTCCATGTCGCTGTAGCGCATGGCGACGTGCCCCAGCAGGGGGTCCATGATGCACACCTGCCCGGTCGTGTCGTCGTACCCGACCAGCACCCGTCAGTGCGGGATGACGGTGCCGGTGTCCGTGATGTGCGGTTGCAGCGCGATGATGGGCAGCCCCGCCCGGATGGCGTTCCGGACGGTACTCATACGGATTCCGTCTGTTTCGCCTACAATCCGGAACTTCACCGGATTGCCGACTCCACGTCCGGAATCCGCCAAGCTCCCACTCGCTTCGCTCGGATTGAAAGGACTTTGCAGCTCTTTCAATCGGAGTCCGTATCAGGGTCCCGCCCGTGAACAGCCGGGCCTGCATGCCGACCCTGGGGGCGTGGTTCACGGTGGCCTGCGCGGCCCGTGACGCGGCCAGACCCGGTCGGGAGCAGGGCGGAACAGTCAAGATCTTGCATGTGCAGGTGCGTTTGACCTGACCACGTACTACATGTAGACTCCGCGCTGTCGTTGCCACCCGGCAACACTTCGCGGGAACAGAGGGAAGTCCGGTCACGCCCCCACAGGGGGTTCAGTCCGGCACGGTCGCGCCACGGTCCTCAGTCCGAACGCTCGCCCAGCGAAGAGACGCCCACATCACGGCCCCCGCGCAAGGGGCACAAGGCGGTTTTCCCTTGATCACCTGACAATCCACCTCTGCCCCGTTCTGCCCCCGCTTCTTCCCTGTTTCAGAGGTGTTCCATGACCCTGCCCGTGTCCTGTCCCCCGCAAGGCGGCCTTCCGCCCGTGCCGCCGCGTGAGACGCGCGTGACGCACGTCGTCTTTCCCGGCCTGACGAATCACCACGGAACGCTGTTCGGTGGCGAGGCGTTGTCGCTGATGGATTCGGCGGCGTTCATTGCCGCGACCCGGCACTGCCGCCGGAAGGTCGTGACCCGGCACCTGGACGCCATGGAGTTCCGCAACCCGATTCCGCAGGGGTCGCTGGTGGAACTCGTGGCGCGGGTCGTGCGGGCGGGGCGGACGAGCATGACGGTGCAGGTGGACGTGTTCCGTGAGGACATGTACTCCGAGGAGCGGGAACTGGCGTGCGCGGGGACGTTCACGCTGGTGGCGCTGGGTGACGATGGGCAGCCGGTGCCGGTGCCCCCACTGGCGGACGTGTGAGGCTGGTCTTCGACTCCCTGACGGGAAACGTGCGGCGGTTCGCGCTGGCGGTGTCGCGGGAGGCGGGGGGGGTGCCGGTGGGGTCCGTGCGGGACGCGCCGCCCGCGCCGGGTGAGCCGTTCCTGCTGCTGACGTACACCTTCGGGCAGGGGGAGGTTCCGGCCAGCACGGCGGCGTTCCTGCGGTCGCACGCGGGGGGGCTGCGGGGCGTGGTCGCCAGCGGCAGTTACCACTGGGGTGCGAATTTCGGGCGGGCGGGTGACCGGATCGCGTCGGAGTTCCGGGTGCCGCTGGTGGCGCGTCTGAACAAGGGTGGAACGGTCTCGGACCGTGAGCAGGTCACGCGCTGGGTGCGGTCGCACCTGCCGGGTGGGGGGGAAACGTATGGAACGCTGGATTGAACTGAACAACCGGGTGCTTTCGGGCACGCACATCGACACGAGCCATGACGCGCAGGCGCTGCGGGCGTACTTCACGGAGAAGGTGAACCCGAATACCGTGACGTTCCCGACGCTGGCCGAGAAGGTCGCGTACATGACCGAGAAGGGCGTGTGGGACCCGGCGGTGTTCGCGCGCTACCACCCGCGTGACGTGAAGGCCGTGTTCCAGCGGGCGTACAGTTACGACTTCCGGTTCCAGTCGTTCATGGGGGCGTTCAAGTTCTACAGCGAGTACGCGACCATGACCCCGGACCGCAAACAGTGGCTGGAGCGTTTCGAGGACCGCCTGAGCGTCACGGCCCTGGCGCGCAGCAGCAGCGTCGAGGAGGCGCTGGAACTGGTGCATCATCTGGTGAACCAGACGTTCACGCCCGCCACGCCCACCCTGATGAACTCCGGGAAGGCGAACACGGGGCGGCTGGTCAGCTGCTTCCTCCTGCAGGACTGCACGGACAACCTGGATTCCATCACGAAGACGCTGTCGTTCGTGGCGGAACTCAGCAAGGGCGGCGGCGGGATCGGCGTGGAGGTCAGCAACCTGCGGGCACGTGGCGAGAGTCTGCGCGGCATCCAGAACGTCACGAAGGGCGTGATGGGCGTGGCGAAGATGCTGGACAACATGCTGCGCTACGCCGATCAGGCCGGGCAGCGTCCCGGCGCGGGGGCGATCTACCTGAGCGTCATGCACGCCGACTTCCTGGACACCCTGAGTGCCAAGAAGATCGCCACGGACGAGGACGCGCGACTGAAGACCCTGTCGGTCGGGGCGACCGTGCCGGACGTGTTCATGCAGAAGGTCCGGGCCGGTGAGGACATCTACCAGTTCTACCCGCACTCGCTGTTCCAGGCGACCGGGCGCGAATTCACGAGCATCGACTGGACCCGCGAGTACGACGCGCTGGTCGCGAACCCGGACATCCGCAAGAAGCGCGTGTCGGCGCGGCGTGTCATGGAGGAGATCGCGGTCACGCAGGGCGAGAGCGGGTACCCGTACCTGCTGTTCGAGGGCAACGCGAACGCCGTGAACCCCATCCCGAACGTCGGGACGATCAAGATGAGCAACCTGTGCAGCGAGATCCTGCAACCCACGCTGCCCAGCACCTTCCACGCCTACGGGCAGGAGGCGAAGGATCAGGTGGGCCTGGACGTGAGCTGTAACCTCGCGTCCCTGGTGATCGAGCAGAGCGTCGCCAGTGGCGACCTGGGCCGCGTGGTGCGCGCCGCCGTGCGCATGCTGGACGACGTGGCCCGCTCCACCAGCATCACGGAGGTGCCCGCCGTCAAGCGCGCCAACGACGAGATGCGCTCCATCGGCCTGGGCGCCATGGGCCTGCACTCGTTCCTGGCGAAGAACGCCCTGGCGTACGGCAGCCCCGAGGCGCTGGAGTTCGTGGACGTGTACTTCGCGGCCGTTCATTACCACGCCCGCCGCGCCAGCATGGAGATCGCACGCGACACCGGCTTCGTGTTCCGGGGCTTCGAGGGCAGCCGCTACCAGAGCGGCGAGCACTTCGCGCAGTACCTCACGCAGGACTTCGCGCCCCGCACGCCCGAGGTCGCCGCGCTGTTCGACGGTCACCAGCTGCCCACCCGTGAGGACTGGGCGCAGCTCGCAGCCGACATCCGGACGCACGGGCTGGCGCACTCGTTCGTCATGGCCATCGCCCCGACCGGCAGCATCAGTTACGTCAGCAACGCGTCGGCCAGCATCATGCCCATCACGGAACGCGTCGAGACCCGCACCAGCAACAAGGCCCGCACCATCTACCCCATGCCGCACCTGAACGAAGTGACCGAGTGGTTCTACGAGGAAGCGTACGACATGGACCAGCGCCGCGTGATCGACACGGTCGCCGCCGCGCAGAAGCACGTGGACCAGGGCATCAGCTGCACGCTGTTCATTCCCAGCAGCGCCACCACGCGCACCCTGCAACGCTACTACCTGTACGCCTACGCCAAGGGCCTGAAAACGCTGTACTACACGCGACTGCGCAAGGTCAGCATCGACGAGTGCCTCAGCTGCGCTGTCTGACCAGAACACCCCTCACCCCGCCCCTCTCCCCAGCGGAGAGGGAGCACACCCCCACCCCCCTGTGAGACTCCCATGACCCGAACCCCCTTTACTGCCACGAACTGGAGCGAACCCGAGGACAGCTTCTCGGTCACGTTCTACGAGAAGTACACCTCGCAACTGTGGTTCCCGGAAGAGATTCCGCTGTCGAACGACGCCATCGTCTGGAAGTCCCTGACCGAGGCCGAACGCTGGACGTACATGCACGCCTCGGCCGGCCTGAACGCCCTGGATACCCTGCAGGGCGAGGTCGGCATGCCCGCCCTGCGTGGGCTGGTGCCGGGCCACATCCGCAAGGCGACCCTGCAATTCCAGGGCATGATGGAAGACATTCACGCGCGCAGCTACAGCCTGATGAACAAGACGTTCCTGTCCACCACCGAGGAACGCGCCGTGTTCGCCTGGGTGGAGGCGCAGCCGCAGCTTCAGTTCAAGATCGCGTTCATTCAGGACGTGTTCGCCGACCCGGACACCAGCGACTTCGGGCTGTGGCGCAAGATGGTCGTGTCGTGCATGCTGGAAACGGCGCTGTTCTACAGCGGCTTCTACTACCCGCTGCTGATGGCCGGGCAGGGCCGCATGGTGTCGGCCGGCGAGATCTTCAACCTGATCATCCTCGACGAGGCCGTGCACGGCGTGTACGTGGCGCTGCTCGCCCAGGAACGCTTCGAGGCCATGAGCGAGGCGCAGCAGGCCGAGGCCCTGGCGTGGTTCGACCATGCGCTGGACACCCTGTACCGCAACGAACTGGCGTACACCGACACCCTGTACGCCGGGGTGGGCCTGACCGAGGACGTGGGGCGCTTCATCCGCTTCAACTTCAACGTGCTGACCGACAACCTGGGCCTGGAACGCCGCTTCCCGGACGAGGACATCAACCCGGTCGTCCTGAACGGCATCCGCACGCGCGGCACCACGCACGACTTCTTCAGCGCCAAGGGCAGCAGTTACGCCAAACTGAACGTGGAACCCCTGGCCGACGAGGACTTCGCAGAACTCTGGCCCGAACGCACGGCGGTCGCGCATGACTGACACCGATCAGACCCGGCCATTCGTGCTGTTCACGCAGGACCAGTGCCCGCAGTGCGAGACCCTGAAGCGCATGCTGGCCCTGCCCCTGCGCGGCGCGTTCGACACCCAGATCGAGGTCCTGCACCGCCAGGAACAACCCGGCGCCTTCGCGCAGCTCGCCGAGGCGCACGCCCTGGCCCGCACGCCCGCCCTGCTGCACCGCCCCAGCGGCAAGCTCCTGCTCGACACCGGCAGCCTCGGCGCCGTCAAGGCCTTCCTGACGCAGTAAGGGCTGGGGCCACACCCTCCCCTACTTCACGCCCAGCGCCGCCAGTTCCTTCCGGAGCTGCGCGGCGTTCTCGTACCGCACGGCGTGCATGCCGACCGAGCGGGCCGCCTCGGCGTTCTGCGCGCGGTCGTCGATCATGACGGTCTCTTCGGGCCTGAGGCTGGCGAGGTTCAGGCCCAGGCGGTAGATGGTGGGGTTGGGTTTCATGACGCCCAGGTAGCAGGAACTGAAGAAGGCCAGCAGGAACTCGCGCAGGGCATAGTTGCGGATGCGGCACTCGTTCAGGTCGTGCCCCTCGTTGTTCAGGGCGTACATGCGGTACCGGCCGCTCAGGTCGCGGGCGAGGGCCAGGGCGTCGTCGTGGGCGCGGCTCTCGGCTTCCATGGCGGCGCGGAAATCCTCACGGGTAAAGTCACGCGGGGCGTGGAACACCGTCTGCGACAGGTACTCGTCGAGGGTCATGCGGCCCAGTTCGAGTTCCGGCGCGGCCAGTTTGTGCCGCTCGGTGAACTCGGTCAGGTCCAGCCCGAAGCGTGAGAGAACATCCGCGCGTTGCTCTCGGTCCCAGCCGTTCGTGAGGAGCACCCCGCCGATATCCCAGAAGACAGCCTTGATGGTCATGCGCGCAGGGTACGCCGGGGCGGCGGCAGACAGGCAGACGCACAAGAAAGCGTGAGGGGGCGGGCTATTCCCACAGCCCACCCCGCACGACCCAGCCCCTTACTTCGTGTCGTACCAGTTGGGGCCGGTGCCTGCCTCGACGGCCAGGGGGACCTTGAGGCTGGCGGCGCCTTCCATGATGGTTTTCACGAGGCGGCTGATCTCTTCGGCTTTCTCTTCGGGCGCTTCGATCAGCAGTTCGTCGTGGACTTGCAGCAGGAGGTGCGCGCCGGTGCCCTGGAGTTCGCGGTCGAGTTTGATCATGGCGAGTTTGATGATGTCGGCGGCGGTGCCCTGGATGGGCATGTTGTACGCGAGGCGTTCGCCGGCCTCGCGCAGGGTGCGGTTGGTGGCGATGAGTTCCGGGACGTAGCGGCGGCGGCCGTACAGCGTCTCCACGTACCCGTGCTGGCGGCCGAATTCGAGGGTGCGGTCGATGTAGCCGCGGATGCCGGGGTAGGTGTTGAAGTACGTTTCGATGAAGCCGGCGGCGTCGGCGTAGGGGATGCCGAGGTCGTTACTCAGGCGGTGGGCGCTCATGCCGTACAGCACGCCGAAGTTCACGGTCTTGGCGGCGCGGCGCTGGTTGGGGGTGATGGTGGCCTCGTCGAGCCCGAGGACCTGCGCGGCGGTGCGGCGGTGAATGTCGGCGCCTTCCTGGAAGGCCTGCTGCATCAGGGGGTCGTCGGCGATGTGGGCCAGGAGGCGCAGTTCGATCTGTGAGTAGTCGGCGCTGATCAGGCACATGCCGGGCGCGGCGATGAAGCCCTTGCGGATCTCGCGGCCGGCGTCGCTGCGGATGGGGATGTTCTGGAGGTTGGGGTTGAGGCTGCTCAGTCGCCCGGTGGCGACGGCGGCCTGCGCGAAGGTGGTGTGCAGGCGGCCCGTGGCTGGGTTCACGAGGTTGGGGAGGGGTTCGAGGTACGTGCCGCGCAGTTTTTCCAGTTCGCGGTATTCCAGCAGCGCGGGGATGATGGGGTGTTCGTCCCGGAGGGGTTCGAGGGCGGCGACGGCGGTGCTGCGTTTGCCGGTCAGTTTGGTCTTCTTGCCGCTGGCGAGGCCGAGTTCGTCGTACAGGACCGCTTCGAGCTGGTCGCGGCTGCGGATCTGGAATTCGCGTCCGGCGAGCGAGTGGATCTGCGTTTCGAGAATCTGGAGGCGGGCGGCGGTGGCGGCGGACAGGCCGCGCAGGTACTCGCTGTCGAGTTGCACGCCCCGGACTTCCATGCGGGTCAGCACGCCGGACAGGGGGCGTTCCATGTCGTCGTACAGGGCGCGGCGGGTGTCGTCGAGCAGGGGTGGCAGCAGGTGCAGCAGCTGGGCGGTGGCGGCGGCGCGCCCGGCGGCGGCGTCGGGCCAGGGGACGTTCAGGTACCGCTGGCTGACGGCGCTCATGGTGGTGTTGGCCGGGTCGAGCAGGTACGCCATGAGCAGGGGGTCGTCGCCGGGTTCGGTGTTCAGGCCCCGCACGCGCAGATGCGTGGCGAGGGCCTTGGCGGCGGCGGCCGTCACGGTCGGCTGGGCGGCGAATTCGGTCTCGCTGACGGTGGCGGGGTACTGCGCGCGAAGTTTCGCGGCCGCTTTTTCCTGGTCTTTCAGGGCTTTCTCAGCGGCTTTCTGCTGCGTTTTCGTCAGGGGCGCGGCGGGCGTGTCGGGGCTGTCGAACAGGCCGCCGGGCGGGGCGTACACCTCGGCTTTCTTCCACTGGGGGGGTTCGTGGGTGGGCGCGGTGCGCAGCACGCCCCGGTACTCGCCGGCGGCGGGGTCGCCGGTCGCCTCGAAGGTGGCGGCGTCGGTCAGGGCGGCGGTCAGGTCGTCCTCGCGGGACAGGGCGTACCCCCAGATGACGTTCCCGGTGGGGGCCTGCCAGGGGGCCGTCTCGGTGATCAGGTCCGGCAGCGGGTCGGCGCCGGGCCCGTCGTGCGGCGCGGTCTGGTGCGCGGTGTCGTGCACGCTGTCCGGCAGGTCCGTCGCGGCGTCGGCGGCGTCCAGGGCGGCCACGTCACGCTTGACACTCATCAGGTTCAGTTCGTCCAGCAGCGCTTCCAGGCGGGCCGGGTCGCCCGGCAGTCGCCCGGTGCCGAGTTCCACGTCCAGCGGCAGGTCCGTGACCATGCACGACAACTGGTGGCTGAACTGCACGTTCTCCTCGGAGTCCAGCAGTTTCTGGCGGGTGCCGTCGGGTTTCAGGGTGCCGGCCCTCGCGGCGGCATAGATGCCTTCCAGCGTGCCGTACTCCTGCAGCAGCTTCGCGGCCGTTTTCGGGCCGATGCCCCTGGCGCCGGGAATGTTGTCGCTGGCGTCGCCGGTCAGGGCGCGGTAATCCACCCACTGCCCCACGGTCACGCCGTACTTTTCGAGCACCTCGTCCGGGCCGATCAGTCGGAAGTCGTTCGTGATGACGCGCACGTGGTCGTCCAGCAGCTGGTACGCGTCGCGGTCACTGGTCACGATCCGCACCTGCATGCCGGTGCCCTCGGCCTTGCGGGTCAGGCTGGCGATCACGTCGTCCGCCTCGTAGCCGGGTTCCTCCAGTCGCGGCAGGCCGATGGCGTCCACGATCTCGCGGATGCGGTCGATCTGGCCGGGCAGGTCGGCAGGCATCTCGGCGCGGCCTGCCTTGTACCCGTCGAACTGCTCGTGCCGGAAGGTCTTGACCGGTGGGTCGAACACCACGATCACCTGATTGCTGCGCTGCCGGGCGAGGCGCAGCGTGAGGCGCAGGAAGCCCAGGATGGCGTGCGTGCTCTCGCCCTGCCGGTTGGTGAGGGGCGGCAGGGCGAAGTACGAACGGAACGCCAGGGCGTGCCCGTCGATCAGGACCAGGGTGTCGGGTGAAGCGGAGGTCATACCCCCCATTCTACTGTGGGCGTAATGAAGCGGCGCGTCGGGCAGGCACGGACGGCCACCCCACGCGCCTGATCGGCTTCCCCCGACAGCCCGGCGCTCAGTCCGCAGCCTGCCCGTAGTGCTCGGGATCCGCCACCCGCCGGTTGCGGGGACGCAGGGGTTGAAGGTCGAGGGGAAGGTCCTCCTGCTCCCGCAGCAGCGCGCGGTCGTCACGCGTGAGCGCAACGAAGGCACCCAGCATGATCAGGAGAGTCAGGGCCGCCATGATCAGGAGCAGGTTCATGAACCCAGTGTGCGCCTGTGCCCCCACCGCCCCATGACCGGCCCCTCAAGGCCCCTGCATGCAACCTTCAGGGGCGCTACAGGCAACGCTGAGCGAACCTCCATCTTCCCGGCCGTCAGTGGCCTCCCGTGGCCGTGGCACAGGAAAAACCCCGCAGATCAGCGGGGTTGGCCCTCACCGACTTCACCCGGTCGGTCTTGGTTGTGGGTGCCGTCAGCGTAGGCGAGCGGCGTGAGGAACCCTTACGACCCACATGGACCCACCTTGAAGGATCAAGCCAGCATCAAGACGCCGGCCAGACCAACGCAGGCCACCCCCGGCAGGCACCGCACCGACCAGCGCACCACCCCGAAGCCAGGACAATCTGAAAGGGACCCGTGCGGCGCCACCGCGGTTGGGGCCGTTCTCCGAATGGAGGCCTCGGAACACCAGACGTCCGGTGCCTCCATTCTCTTCTCATACGGACTCCGATTGAATGGCTGACAAAGCCGTTCAATCCGAGCGAAGCGAGTGGGAGAAAACCGGGTGCCGGACGTGGAGTTGACAGATCGGTGATGTTCCGATCTGTGAACGAAACAAACGGCAGTCCGTATCAGCAGCTGCTCCAGTCCGTTCTGCCTGTCCAACTTCACCTGCTCTCTTGCGGAGCTCTACAAGTCCGCCCGGCCAGACAGACTGCCTCTTTATGGCGGCTGCTCCGAAAAGCGCATGGGGGGCGCACTGCCCCTCGTTCCGTGCGCACCCCAGGCCATCAGGACGTTCCGAGTTCCCAGGCTCAGCCTGCTTGCCCGAACTGCATTCGGAAACGCAATTTTTCAAGGTAGAGAAAATCACTGCTTTTTTGGGATCCGGGTCACTGCGGGTTCGTCGCTCAGCGGTTGTCGCGGATGTATTCCTCGTAGATGATTTCCAGCAGTTCCTCGCGTGACGCGCGCGGGTGTTTGTTGCGTTTGGCGGCCAGGGTCCGTTCGAACCGCGCTTGGTCTCCGCGCATCTGAGCCAGCACTTTGCGTTCCCATTGACTTGCGTGGAGGCGCGCAGAGCCGGAGCGTGATGGGGCGGAGCGTGGCTGGGTGGAGCGTGGTTGAGCCGGGCGTGGTCGGGTGGGGCTGCTGGGCTTGGACCCGGACAGCATGTACAGCCAGAGGGCGAGCAGGCCTATGCTCAGCAGGGTGAGTGACATCCACAGTTCCACCCTGGCAGTGTAGGAAGTGATCGCCGTTCGGGTGGCCTCAGGTGCGTGTTGGGGTGTGGGGGAGTTGGGGGGGACAGTTGCCGGGGAAGAGGCGTTTGAAGGCCATCTCGATCAGGCCAGCGGCGGGTCTTACTTCGTGACCTTCAGGTAGACCTTGTCGGTCCCCTCGATCAGGGTGCCCTCCCCCACCTGCTGGTTCGTGCGGGGGTCGAAGAACCGGACGGGCCGCTGCTCCTGGCCATCCTTCATGTGCCCCGGCTGGGGGGCCGGATTGAGGCTCTCGCGGATCATGTTCAGGTACGCGTCCCACGGCCAGGTCGGGCCGGGGCAGCCCTGGCGGGCCTTGCGGTCCGGGTTCACGTCGCTGTGCCCGATGATGTGCGCCCGGTCCGCGGGGATGCCGTGCCGCTGGCAGATGCTGGCCACCAGCCGGGCGCTGGCCTGCAGCTGGGCCGCGCTGGGCGTCCAGGGTCCCCGGCTGGGCATGCCTTCGTGTTCGATGCCGATACTGCGGGCGTTCATCTGCCAGTCGCCGGCGTGCCAGGCGGTGTCGCCTTCCTGAACGCTCTGACCGGTGCGGCCATCGGTGGCGACGGTGTAATGGGCGCTGGCGGGCGCCGCGTCCTGCGCGAACCAGCTGAGCGTGCCGCCGTATGTGCCGTCCGCGACGTGGACGACGATTCGGTCGATCTTCGCGGTGCGACCCCTGGTGTAGTTGCCGGGGTGTGCCGGGCGCTGTTCAATCGACATGCTCTTCCCTTCCTTTCTGAATGAGTCGGGCGCGGCGTTCCACCATGTCCAGCACGGCCCAGATGCTGTCCAGGATCGCCCAGGTGACCAGCAGCAGGCCCGCGAGGTTCCGGTACGTCTCCTCGATAGGGATGAAGACTGGGATGCTCCCAGCGGAGGCATGCCGCCAGACGAAGAACACGCCCGCAACGGCATGCACGATCACGGCGAACAGTCGGCGTTCCCGCTGGTCCGGCCAGCTGAGGGCCGTGAGGATCAGGCGGATCAGGGCGCTGATGAACCACCCGCCCGCCAGGACCGCCCACATGAGTTTCAGCCAGTAGCCGTCGATGATCACGTCGCGTCACCTTCCTTCTTCGGGCTGTTGGTGGCAGTGAGTTCCCCGAGTTCCACGCCGTACTTCTGCCCGATGAGCTTGACGGCGGCCCGCAGGGTCCACAGCGGCGGGATGGCCCCGGCAAGCGTGCCGACCGTGGCGCACACGTAATCGTCCAGGGCGGTGAGTTGCACGAGCAGGACGGTGGTACTCGCGCTGAACACAAGGGACAGCAAAAGGAAGCCGTACAGCTTGCCCTTGTCCCTGGCCATGTCCATGGCGAGGCTGGTGCCGAGTTGCGCGATCAGGCCCAGCACAGCGGAGAGAACGGCGAGGAGCCAGAGCGGGGGGACGTGTTTTTCCATGAGGCTCCAGAGGCCGGCCAGGAATGAGGAACCGCCAGTGGGCCGGAGCACTGGCGGTCTGTTGGGAAGGCAGGTGATGGGTGGGGGCCGTCGCGGGCGTGATGAGTCTTGGATGCTCCAAAGGGAAAGAGCGAGTCAGTGAGTCGCCCCATGAACCGAAACGCCGCGACCCTGGGGAGAGAAGCGGCGTTTTCTGCTGTGTTCAGGTACTGATATCAGGCCTGATTCTGTGTGGGATCAGCCATCAGTCAGACGGTGCGCAGATTCCGAACAATGAGAAAAGAGACAGTGTACCGTGAGTGTCTATGCGGACCCCTCTCCTTTCGGCTGCCCTTCTCCTCTCGTTCGCAGCGGCGCAGGAGGGCCTGTACGACCCAGCCCCGCCCGCCGACAGCGCGTTCGTTCGCGTCCTGAACGCCTCTAATGCCACTCTCGGCAACAAGACTGTCACCGCTGAGAAGGGCGCCGCCAGCGCGTACGTCGTCATTCCGCAGGGCGACCTGACGGCCAAGGTCGGCACGGTCAGCGGCAAACTCAAGGTTGAGGCCGGGAACTTCTACAGCGTCATCGCTCAGGGCAGCAAACTCGTCCTCCTCAAAGACGAGGGGGCCGAGAACCGCGCCAAGGCCGTCCTGACCATCTACAACCTCAGCAAGACCGCCAGCGTTGACCTGAAAACCGCTGACGGCAAGACCGCTGTTGTCACCGGCGTGAAACCCGGCGAGAGCAGCAGCCGCGCCGTCAACGGCATCACCGTCACCCTCGCCGCCTTCAGCGGCACCAAGAACCTGGGCAGCGTCAAGGAACTCAAACTCGAACGCGGCAACGCCTACGCCCTGGTCCTCACCGACAGCGGCCTGACCATCACCCAGAGCACCACCAAGACCAAGTAAGGCGGCGGCCATGGTCTTCAGCAGTAACGTTTTCCTGTTCCTGTTCCTGCCGGTCTTCCTGATCGTCTACTACCTCCTGCCGTTCAGGTGGCGGAGCGCGTGGATCCTGACCGGCAGCTACGCGCTGTACTCCTGGTGGCGCCTCGACTTCCTCTGGCTGCTCGTCGCCATCACCGCCGTCGCCTACCTGTACGGCCTGATCCTCGAGAAGCAATCCGACGGCCCCCGGCGGCGCTGGACCCTGACCAGCGCCATCGTCCTGAACCTCGGGGCGCTCGCGTACTTCAAGTACGCGAACTTCGGCATCGAGTCCTTCAACGCCATCACGCAGTCCTTCGGGATGCAGGCCTTCACGTGGGCACCGATCCTGCTGCCCATCGGCCTGTCGTTCTTCATCTTCCACGCGATCAGTTACATCGTCGACGTGTACCGCCGAGAAGAGCAGGCCACGCACAACCCGCTGGACTTCGCGGCGTTCATCGCGCTGTTCCCACACCTGATCGCCGGACCGGTCCTGAAGTACAACCTGCTCGCCGATCAGTTCCGCAGCCGCACGCACACCCTGGAGAAGTTCTCGTACGGCGCCACGCGGTTCATGACCGGCTTCGCGAAGAAGGTCCTGATCGCGGACACCATCGCGCCGCTGGTCACGGCCGCATTCCACCAGCCCAACCCGTCCATGGCGGACGCCTGGCTGGGCGCGCTGGCATACACCCTGCAGCTGTACTTCGACTTCAGCGGGTACAGCGACATGGCCATCGGACTGGCCGCCATGATGGGCTTCAAGTTCCCGGAGAACTTCAACCACCCGTACATCTCCCGCTCCATCACGGAATTCTGGCGGCGCTGGCACATGAGCCTCAGCTCCTGGCTGCGCGAGTACCTGTACATCAGCCTCGGTGGGAACCGGCACGGGCGCGCGCGCACGTACCTGAACCTGTGGCTGACCATGGTCCTGGGGGGACTGTGGCACGGCGCGAACTGGACGTTCGTGCTGTGGGGCGTCTGGCACGGCAGCATCCTCGCGGTCGAGCGGCGCATGAAGGAAGCGAGCCTCTGGAAGCCCAGCCCGGCGTGGCTGACCATTCCGGGCACGATGATCCTGGTGATCATCGGGTGGGTGATGTTCCGCGCGGACAGCGTGCCGGATGCGTTCCGGATGTACAGGGGCATGCTCGGCCTGAACGGAGTGTCGCTGAGCGACACGCTCGCGTGGCAGGTCAAACCCAGCGTCCTGGTCAGCATGCTCCTGGCGGCCCTTCTGGTGTACCTGGCACCCTACTGGGGCAACCGGGTGGGGGACGTGGGCAGCAAGCTTCTGCGTCCCCGTCTGGCGGTCGGGGCGACTGTGATGCTGCTGCCGCTGTTCGTGCTGGCGATCCTAAAACTGTCCGCTCAAAGCTACACTCCTTTCCTTTACTTCCAGTTCTGAGGTGACCTGACATGACTGAATTTGCGCAGGACACCGTAAAATCCAACGCCAACAACCCAGCGGCCCCCGCTGTTCTGCACTGGCTGCCCGCTGCGTTCCTGCTGGGCGTGGTGGCGGTCGGGGCGGTCCTGACGGTGCTGACGCCCACCGTCCGGCAGTGGCCGCAGGGGAAAGCCGTCGTGACCGGGGAAGCCATGGTCACGTACGAGAAAGAGAACCTCGACGCCAAGGTGCCCTGGCGGGACGCCAGCGTGAATCTGTGGGGCGGCCTGAACGCCCGCCTGTTCGGGGAGGCCCGCGACGGCGCCCTGATCGGCAAGGAGGGCTGGCTGTTCACCAGCGAGGAGTACCAGACGTCTGCCGGGGACGCCGCCGAGATCCAGGGCAAACTCGCGTACATCCAGGAGGTGCGGGATGAACTAAAGAAGGACGGCGCGCAACTGGTCGTGGCTCTGATTCCTGCAAAGGCCCGCGTGTACGCGGACCAGACGAACGCGAAAGTCCCCGCGCAAACGGAGGCGCTGTACCAGTCCTTCCATACGGAGCTTGAGAAGGCCGGGATTCCCGCACCGGACCTCCTAACTGCGTTCGAGAACGGCAAGAGCAGAAGCGACCTGTTCTTCAAAACAGACACCCACTGGACGCCGACCGGTGCTCAGGTCGCTGCGCAGGCCATCGCACCCGTCGTAACGGAGTTGGGCTTCGACCTGCCCGCCGCTGAGTACACCGCGCAGACGCAACCGGAAGTACCACGCGCCGGGGACCTCACCCGTTACGTACCAGGGGCCGATCGGTCAGATCTGGTCAGCCCCATCACCTACGAACGCAACGATGAGGGCGGCGGCGGTCTCTTCGGTGACGAGGGCATCGCAGTGACGTTGGTCGGCACGAGCTACAGCGCGGAGACTAAGGACAATGTCTGGCACTTCGACGGCGCCCTGGCCGCCGCATTGGGTACTGAGGTCCTGAACATGGCGCGTGAAGGCAAAGGCCCGATCGTGCCGATGCGGGAGTACCTCATCAGCCCAGAACGCAAAGACTATCCCGCCCAGATCGTAATTTGGGAAATCCCTGAGCGATTTCTAAGAGAAGATTATAAGGAGGATGATTCATGAGAAAGATCTTTTTTGTTTTCGCGATGGCTGCATTATCTAATGGCCGTTTACAAGCTTCCGATGTGTCGATATGTCCTCAGGCTCAGGATCAGGCTATCGTGAGCAAATCTAACAAATCCATCCAACCAATCTTAAATGCCGGTATTGGCGCAAGAATGTTCTATTCATGGGATTTAAATCCTATGCCTAGCACTCAAACCCTGACTTATTTCGACCCACTTAAGAAAGCTCTAAAATCGAAGGGAGTCGAACTAATCATTATATCTCTGCCTCAGCGCTCATATTTGACTCCAGACATGATTCCTAAAGAAATCGCACTGAAATATAATTTCAACGCAGGCACAATAGCATCCTATGACAAATATATTGCTGAGATTAATAATTTGGGTATATACTCACCGAACATCGTTAATTTATCCAAGTCTTCAGGAATAAGCAATCAATTTTTCTTCTTAAGAGATCATCACTGGACATCAATCGGTGCCGATCTGGTCGCAAATAATGTAGCAAATTATATAAAATCGAAAAATGTCCTGCTACGTCAGGAAAATTACTCAGATAAATTAAAATCTCTTGAAATCTCAAATTACGGCAGCCTTGAGGCGACATATAATGAGTTTTGTGAACCAAAATTATTACCAGAAAAATACCTGTCATATACTATTGATGCGGTCGAAGAACTCATATCAGAAGACGGCCCCCAAGTAGTTATCGCTGGGACAAGCAATAACTATAGAACATTAGCTAGTGATACAGTAGAGCAGTCATTCTCTGCTTTGCTATCTAACAAACTTAAAACTAACGTCCTTAACGTTTCTATATCTGGCGGAGGTGCGTCTGCCGCACTGGATAGCTACCTTAGATCCAAATCCTTCCAAGAATCACCACCAAAATTCATTATTTGGGAATATACTCCAAACGGATCTCCTACCGAGGATCAGCTTCTTCAAATCATACCAGCGGCTAAAGGAATCTGCAAAAACCCTATAGTTTCAACCGGAAATACGTTATCCCTAAAAGATAATTCCGACGGTTATTTCTTAATCCAGACGTTTGACAAAAACTTAGAGGAAGTGCAGTTGAAGTTCACGAAAGACGGCAAATCTACTAATTATTCAATGAAAAGAGATAGGCGTCAATCCAAGAATGAAATCTTTTATTTAATGAGAAGGAAATTACTTGATGGAGCAGGAACAATAGAGGGTGATAAAAAAATTATTAAATCTATTTCATACTGCGCTAATTGATGCTCAAGTAAATAATGAATCTACAGATTGCGGTGCGCTATTGTAATTAATGCGCACCGCAGAAAATTTTCATTGACGCGGAATGGTGGAATGGAAATAAATGAAATACACTGTACAAATCTGAATATCTGCCCCAATTAAACAGGCCAATTTAGCGCCCCAGCCAAATCCACTGAGGCACAACCGAGTATGTGAGCCGGATCGTTTCTTGCGGCCCAACCTCAACCATGCCCGATGTCAGGCCGGTGACGACGCCCGCCACGCGGATGTCCGAAACCGTCCCGCCCGACACGAACACCCGCACCGTGTAGGGATATGGGTTGCTGAACGATGTGCCGCTGGAGCTCATGGCGGGCGTGGTGAGCTGCCCCACCGGGTTGTGCCCGGCATTGTTTACGATGCTGGATTTATCACCGAACGCGATGCTGGGCGTCTGTAGGCTCACGGCCCACGTTGCCGTGTCGGTGCGTGTCGCTCCCCGTGCATCCACGTTCTCAACGCGGTAGTTGGTTGTTCCAGTTTCGACACGCACTCCGTACCGCGCCCGTTTTGTGCCTGTCCCAGCCCGCAGCCGCCCGCCGGACACCCGGATGTTGTTGTTCGGGGCAGTGCTGGACGCCAGGATAATGTGCGCGTACAGGTTATCTGCCTCGGTGCTGTTGCCCGCCCCCTCCGGGTTGATCAACTCGAAATCCGCGCAGCCGTAAATGTTCGCGCCGTGCTGGGCGTTGTTGATGAGTTTTATGCTGGCAGCGCTGCCGGTCACACGATCAATGTTGACGCCGCTGGCCTGCGAATCGCGGAACACGGTGCCCCGAATGTTTGCCGTCTGCGTCGTACCGAATCCCTCGGTGGCGCTGTCGCCTGCCAGCACGCCGACGTATGACCCCAGCTCGCCGCCGTCGAAATCGCCGCCGTCCACGACCGTGCCGACGCCCCCCGCCCACAGGCCGCGTTTGGCGCTGTTGCGAGTGGTGACGTTGCGAATCACCGTCCCGACCGCGCCGAGCGTCTGTTTCGGCGTGGCGGTCAGGTCCAGGCCGATGTCCACCCCGAAACGATTCGGGGCCGGGTTGTCGTCCGGAGAGCGGGGCCGCTGCCCGGCGTCCGTGACGGTGATGCCCTCGATGAGCGTGTCGGTCGGGGTGTAGCTGCTCAGCGCAATGTCGCGGTACACCCGGATGGCGCTGCTGCTGCTGTTCGTGGCTCGCCCGCGCAGGAACCGGACGTTTTTGCCCCCGAGGTTGCTCAGGAGTCGCGCGAACGAATCCCGCACGTCCACGTCGCTGAACTCGATGTCCTCGGTCTGATCCTGCCCGACGTGGTTGTAGCCGTCCACGGCCAGGGCATCATCCCCGGTGTTGCGGATTTTGGGGCGGCGCACGCGGATGCGCCTGCTGGCGTTGCCGATATGCACACCGTCGCTGAGCGTGTCGTACACATACGGGTCAGTGATCTCCCCGTCCTCGCAGTAGGAGAGGTTGATGGCAAATGCCCGGATGCGCGTGGCAGACGGAGCCGTGACGGTGAACCGCTGGCAGCGGTGCAGCCACAGGCCGTAGGCGTTCCCGGTCAGGTCCCGGTCTGCGCCCGTGCCAGGGATGCTGCTGATACTGCTCTGCGGCAAGCCCGCCCCGACGTGCGTGCAGAGAGGCGGCGTGAGGTCCAACTCCTGTTGCCGCTGCACCGTCAGTACGGGTTTGGTGTTGTCCAGGCCGTGCAGCACCGCGCCCGCCGCGTACATGCGCCACCCGACCCGGTAGCCAGTCGCGGGGCCGGTCCGCAGGTCGTTGACCGCGTAATGCCCCGGCTCAATGACGACGTTGCCGTAGGTGAGCAGCGCAGTCAGCGCGGCGGTCCAATCCGTGCCGGTCTGGGTGGTCAGGTCGAAATCGGGCGTGACGCCTGCCCACGCCGCGTACACGGGGCCGGTGTACTCACGCTGTGCGATCAGGCCACCCGCCAGGGCGTACGTGGTGATGCCGTCGCCCGCCTCAGCGCCCACAGCGGCCCGCACGGTCAGGGGCGTGTGCTCATCTGCGAGGCGCTGCCCCACGCCTGCCGTCACGCCCCCCGCAGCGAGGGCGGCGCGGGTGGTTTTGGTCACGCCCGCCTGTGCGCTCAGGGCCATTGGAGCGCGGGCCGTGATCGCGGCACCACTCCAGTACACCCGCTCATTGGTGCCCAGCACGCGGTATCCGCCTGCGGGTTTACCTGTCAGCGCCGCCTCGTTGGGTACGGCGGTCAGCCCCATCTCGGCCTGCTGCTGCGCGGTATCGGCGATGATATCGGCCACCGCCTGGCGCTCCGCTTCTAGGTCGAGGATGGCGTCGTTCACCCGCTGGGCAGCCTCTTCTGCCTGCGTGCGGGCCACGTCCGCGCCAGTGATCAGGTCGATCAGCGTCTGCGCCGCCACGACCGCCGCGGGGTTCGGGTCGACCGTGATGTCCAGCTCACCCGGAGCCGTCTCGTACGCCTGCAGGGGGTACCGGGCCGTCTGGCTCAGCGGGCCGGTCCCGATGGTGTACACGGCCACCAGCGGGCCGCGCAGGGCGTTGTCGTTCTGCCCGGCGCGGGGGTGCGGGAAGGTCAGTTCAGCCTGCCCGTCCATGTACTTCCCAGTCGCCCAGTCGTACGTGGCGTCCCGGTGTTTGGGGCTCAGGCCGCGCCCGGCGCCCTGGAGGGGCACGTCCCAGATCAGACGGACGTTCAGGGCGGTGCCGGCGGGAACGTCGGGGTGTCCTTTGAGTGTGGTCATCGTTGAACCTCGGCCAGCAGCGCGCGCGTCACGCGCTGCACGGTATTCAGGGTGAGGGTGAAGGCCGTGTCCCGCAGGGTCGCGCCCGTCTGGCAGCGCACCACCTGCGGCACGTCGGGGCGCAGGTCGCACAGGAACCGCCCCCGCCAGTGCAGTTGCGTCGCCAGGGGCAGCAGGGCCTCCACGGTCCTGGCGTGCTCCAGGGCTTCGGCCTCACTGCGGTACGTGTGCTCGCCGCTCAGGGTCAGCAGGGGCCGCTCGCGGGTCACGCCGTCCCCGACCGGGTACCACGTGTCGTCGAAGGGCGCGTGATCGTACTCGTACGGGTCCGTGCTTCCCAGTTCCCCCAGGGCGATCGTGGGCGGCAGGGCGAACAGCAGGCCCTGCGCGCGGCGGAACTCAAAGCACCAGCCCGGCCAGGAGGCCGGGCTGAGCGGATCGAAGAAGGTCGGGAACGTCAGGGTCATGGGGGTCTCCTGTGAGGCGCGGTCACCGGCGGGCCTCGACGGCCGCCATGGTGGCCTGCCGGTCCCGGAAGCGCACGAGTTGCTGCAGGGCGACCGCGCGCGGATCGTCGGCCTGGTCGGTCAGGGCGTGCGTGTTCACACCCTCGCTGCTTTCGATGGTGTACTCCCAGCAAGAGTTTCCACGGGCGAGAGAACAGCGACCAGAACGAAGGCCCAGGAGGCAGGGGCTTGAAATTCCCCGGTCTCATGGGCCTTGATGCGAAGTGACTATACCTCGCATCCCTAGCCTACCGCACAGCATCATCACCGCTCAGCTGAACCGGGTCACCAGCCTCAGTGGCCTCGTCCCCTACAGCACCCTGCGTAAAAGTGCCATCTCCTGGGAGATGGCGCGGGACTCCTTCGCATCGACGGAAGACCTTCAGCGTCGAGCCAGGAACGCGCCGGAAGGCGCGTTCCTGGCCATTGATTTCGTCATGGTGCCCCACGCCGGACGGACGATGGAAGGCGTCAATTACCACTACAGCGGTCAGGCACAGACCCGCCTCGGCCATCAGTTCACCTCCGCGGCCCTGGTCAGGTTCGGTGAAGATCCAGTTCCGTTGCTGGAGCGCTTCAAGGTGTCCCAGGTCCTTGAGACGACCTGTTACCCGTACCGCACCGCCACGCAGGAAATGATCCACGTTGTTCAGGATTGCCTCGCGGCCGGCATCCCCATGGCGGGGCTTCTGCTGGATGGGGAGTTTGGCCGGGACGCCGCCGTGACCTTCAGTCGCGAGCATCAGATTCCCGTCTTGATTCGTGCCAAAGCCAATATGACCGTGCAATTCGAGGGTGAGTCCCTCACCCTCGGTGCGCTGAGCCGGCAGTTCCCTCCGGAACGCTGCCACCTGTACGCGGAGTTCGGGTGGCGTGTCCGCCGCTTGCCGGTCGCCCGTGAGGTCGGTGGGTTCGATGTCCTGATCGTGTGGCGCAAGGTGCATGGGGAGTGGACGCGCTTTTTCCTGTTCAGCACGTTCGGTGGTGACGTCACGGTTCGTTCGCTGCTGCGGGCCTGGAAGGCCCGCTGGGGGATCGAGGTGATTCACCGGCTGTTCAAGCAGAACCTGGGGTTGGGACGTTGTCATTGCCGGACGATCCAGGCGCAGGAGAACTGGGTGTGGTGCGTGGTGGAGGCCTTTCACGCGGTGTTACGGGTGCGTCGGGAAGTACCGGGCATGACGTGGCGGGCCGCACAACGGCAGGCAGCTCAGAATGCTGAAAAGTACGTCCTGACCGGGATGGAGCAGGACGGACTCCTGCTTAAGGCCGCGTGACACGACATCGGCAGGGAAGTGGAAACTCTTGGTGCACGTCCCGGCGCACCACTTCCCGCAGGACGTTCGTGCTCGTGAACGACCGCCGCAGGGCCGTCTGGAATTCCGTCACGACGCCCTGCGCGCGGCGCTTGTCTGCTTCGGTGCCCTCGTCCGGGACGCGGACCATCGGGCCGCGCCAGTAGTCGAAGTTCATCTCCCCACCGCCGATCGGCACGCCGAGGTGATGCCCGCTGTACATGTGCCGCGCCTGCTGCGCCGTGGCGTTCAGGCCGCCTCTGGCAGCGTCGCGCAGTTCGCCCAGGCTGGCGGTGAGCAGGTTCAGGGTCAGGTACTTCATGCTTCACCTCCTCTAGCCGGTCCAGCCGGCCCACCCGTGCTCGCCCAGCGTCTCCGGAACGGGTGCCGGCGCGTCTTCTTCCATGAAGGCCTGCACGACCGCGTCACCCTTGTTGGTGCTGCGGCCGATGCGTTTCTTGATGTCCTTCTTCGACTCGATCAGGATCTTCCCGCCCCGCGGTTCCCACCCGACGCTGATCAGGTCCTGCACCAGCTGCTCGTCCGGCGGGAGTGCCAGGCCCAGACCGGAAACCGGATCCAGGGCTTCGCGGAACGTCCAGTACGCCTGGGCGCGGAAGTTCGCGAAGTCGTAGGTGTCCGTGCTGTCGCGCGCGTCGCTGCCCGCCCCGAAGTTGATGGGCCGCGTCCGGGCGTGCGCCTGCTTCGTGAAGTCGTACGGGCTGGTGCCCACGCCGACCACGTCCACGTTCACGAGCGTGTCCGGCCCGACTTCCGGGAGGATCAGGTCCCGCACGGACGGGCCGTCTGGGGTGCGGGAGCCGGGGATCTCCGTGACCCGCCCGAAGTACACGCCCCAGCGGGGTGAGAGCACCGTCGTGTCCTCACCGCCGCGCGCGACGTCCACCCCGAGGGCGTCCGGTGGGCGGGGCGGCTGGGTCAGGGCAGCCCAGCGCTGCTGCGCGAGGCGCACCCACGCTTCCGGAATGACCTTCAGGCCACCGCCCTGGATGTTCACGAACCTGCCGAAGATCTCCTGATCGACGAGCAGCTCGCCGCCCAGGGTGCGCATCTCCTCCATCAGCCCGGCCAGTGCCGAGGCACTCAGCCAGGGACTGTCGTGACTGGTGAACGTCCGCGTGTGGTACCCGGGGAGGGCCTGAGTGGCGCGCTGGTGCAGGTCGAAGAACAGGTTCGCGGTGCCTTTGGGCACCCCGAACGCGTACAGTTCGCTCTCCGGGAAATCCAGCAGCATGGGCAGCACGCTGTTCTGGTACAGGTACCGGCCGTTCTCCCCTTCCAGGATGATCCCGGCCTCGTTCAGCAGGACTTTGTGATACCCGAAGCCCTCCCAGTTCTCGGGGTTGTCCGCTGACCGGAAGTCGATGAAGCCGCCCGTGTCGAACCGCAGGGTCTTCTCCACGACGTTCCAGGTGTGCGGGATGCGCTGCTTCTGCAGGAACGGCAGCGCGTACCGCTCGACGTACTTGCGGATGTTCACGCTGATCGTGTCCCCCCACAGCACCGCCAGGCCCTCAAGGGCCCACTCGCACGCGGCCTGCATGCCGCCCCGGGTGAAGCCGACGCGGCGGCCCTTCGGGTAGATGAAGTACTTGCCGGGCGGGTGATCGAAGAACGCCGCGTTCTGCGCGGCGCTGTACGTCAGGTCCAGATGCACGCCAGTCATGGGGTGCCGCCCACGATGCGCCGCGTGATCTGCACCTGCACCGGCCCGCCGTCAGCGCCGCTGACCTGGACCTTGTCGGTGAACATGTTGTGCAGGCGGCCCAGCATCTCCAGAGCCTTGCTGGTGTCCTTGACGCGGTACTCGACGCTGCCGTCCCGGTTCTTCTTCAGGACGGCCATGCCGCTGATCGCGCCGGCAGCCTTGGCGGCGGCCCAGTCGATCTCGACGTCCTGACTGATCGTGGCGACGCGGACGAGCATCTCGCCGTCACCGGTGCGGCTGATCTGGTCTTCCCCGAAGTGCCCGCACAGGTCGTACAGGTCCAGGTCGTCCACGTGGCAGCCCTTGCGTTTGGCCAGCTCCCGCACCGGCTCGTGCTCACGGGCGGGCACCCAGAAGGTCCGCTCGGTTGGCGCGACATGCACGAAGGCGTCCATGTCCACGACACTGCGGGCTTCCAGGGTGAGGCGGGCGGCGACTTCGCTGCGACTCATGACGTCGTCCTGCTCCTCGAGGCGCGCGGCGATGTACGCCTTCACGCCCGCGTGACGCAGCAGGCCCCAGCCTTCACGGTGGTCGCTGTACCGCGCCTCTCGGGCCGCAGCGCTGGCGTTCAGGCGACACGGGCCGAGGTAGGCGTCCGCGAAGCGCTTCTGCTTGGCAGTGAGGGCCGCACCCAGCTCCTCAGCGGTCCTGGGTTGTGGGGCGTCGGTTTGCATGGGCGGGATCACCTCCAGAGGGTTAACGTGGATGCATGAATCAAGATCAGCAGCTGGCCTGGGCGACCGCTAAACAATTCGCATATATGCAGTACTTCCAACGACGAAACGAAGGGTTTTCCTCGGAAGAAGCGGCAAAAAAAGCTCTAAGCACGGTGGAATCGTTTTTGCTTGATGCCGGTTATGGAACCACGATGTTCAACGGTGAGAAAGAGCAACTCTTCAGCGAACTCTTGATGTCCTGATCACCGGCACTTCCCCCATCTCCGGGACGTCCCCCTGCCAGCACTCGGGCGTGAAGCCCAGCAGGTCCGGCAGGTAGAACGGCTCTCGGACGGGGGGGAACACGCGGTGCCTGGGCTCCAGCGGGGGCGGCGGGGCCTGGACAAACTTCAGGAGGCGGGTGCGCCGGGCGGCCCGCTGCTGCGCTTTCTTCGACATGAGCGGAGACCACCTCCGGGGCGGCATGAAAAAGCCCCACGCGGCGGTGGGGCGGCCCTTCCGCCTTCACTCGGGCGGGTCTGTGTTGTTGGGTGACGAGAAGGTAGCGCGGCGCGTGTGACGGGCGCGTCATGCTTTTGACTGATTGAAGCGGGGCAGCAACGTGTCGCCGTTCAGTGTGTGAGCAGGAAAAAGCCCCGCGCTGAGCGGAGCTGCCTTCCCACCTTCACCCGGGCAGGTTGGACTTTCTGGCTAGCTTCAGAGTGAAGGGCGATCAGACGCCAGAATTTCCAAGTGCATGAATGTGCCTTGAGCAGGCCTGTGGTCTTCCTATTGATAACGGTTTAAATTGAAGTCGCCGCCATGAGGCGCTGCGGCAACTGGATGTACCGAATCCTCTGCCATCCCGCACGCAGTCGTGTCCTCAGTTCCTTTGTCGTCCTGGCGCAGAAATTTCCCAAGACGTTCCGCTTCACGTAGGCCCAGACCTTCTCAATCGGATTGAACTCCGGTGAATACGGTGGCAGGTACACCAGCGAGAGCCGAGCCTGCGTCTCCACGAAGGCCGAGACGGCCTTCGCCCGGTGAATCGCGGCATTGTCCAACACCACCACCAGTTCGCCCGTCACGTGCTTCAGCAGGTGGTTCAGAAACGCCAGCACATCACCCGTCTTGACCGCTCCTGTCTGGGTCCGCTGGAGAAATTGCCCGTTCGACGTAATGGCCCCAAGCGTTGAGAGCTTCTGCCAACTGGCCGGAAGACGCACCACGGGTGTCTTCCCCCGTTGTGCCCATGTCCGTCGGAGCACGCCCTTCAGACTGAAGCCCACTTCATCGAGGTAGACGAGCGTGACGCCCTGCGCGACCTTTTTTTTCGACACCCGGGCGCGTGGTCTGCACCCAGGTCCGTACGGCCTCCTCGTTCTGTTCCAGCGCCCCTTTCCCGGGTTTCTGGGGGGAGAATCCCAGGCGATGGAGCACCTTGCGGACATGGTCGACGTGGTACCACACGCCCAGGTGCCGCCCGATGATTTCGCGGACACGAGCGGTGGTCCAGGTGGCGTCGGGAAAGCCGTGGGCCAGGGCACCCTCCTGCAGGAGGGTGCTGATCTTCTGCTGCCCCTCTGGGGTCAGGCGGGCGGGACGACCCGTGGTGGGGGTGGCCTCCAGGCCACCCTGGCGTTTGAGCCGCTCTTTCCAGGTGTAGATGGTGTGGATCGAGACGCCGAAGTGATCCGCGATCTGTTGGTTGGTGTGTCCACCGGCCTGAATCATATTCAGTGCGGCGAGTCGCCGTTCTTCGAGCTGGGCGCGGGTGTACTTGGAGGGTTGCCACGGTGCCATGTCCGGGTCAGTCTAGCAACCTAAATTTCTACCGTTATCAATAAAGGTGGGTTGGGCAGGGCTTCCGGAGTTGCACCGGCGCGGCAGGCGTTCGCCTGACACGTTCTGTTGGCCCTGACGCGTCCCGGCCGCCACGCCCCGCACGGATGGGCGTGACGACTGGGTATTGGGCCGGACTGTCACCATCCGGCAGTCTTGAAACGCAACGAAAAACCGCTCCTTTCGGAGCGGCGTTGCTTGTCTCTTGACTACTCTTGCGAGCTTACAGAAAGAGTAGCAGATTTGTTTGCAGGATCAAGCGCATGAATGATGCTCAGGGCTTCATCAGCACGGGAATCACCCAGTGTTGCAGCGAGCCTCAGTACGGCCTTGGCGTAGGCCAGAGCATCGGCGCGGTGTTGGTGCCAGCCGCGCTCCTGCACGAGCGTCGCCAGTCCTCCGCCTGCCCGAACGCGTTCCAGGAGTGGATCTGCGTTGCAGATCTCCGCGGCTGCCCGTTCGCTAACGGAGCCGTGCGGGAGGTGCAGGCGGGAGATGAACAGAACGGCGCAGGGTGGGCCGCCGTACTGGCCGATACCCACGACCTGCATGCGGCTGGTTTTGCCAGTGCGCGGTCCGCCACTGGGGACGAGTTCCCCGGCGTTGCTGGAAGTCTCCCAAGCTCGGACGGCTTGGTAGATCCGTTCCGCGTGCGCCCGGGCGTCCCGTTGCTGCTGACGGATGCTGCCCAGCGCCTGCGTGACCTCCTGACGGGCCTGCGGGCTGGTGCGGCGGCGCTGGGCAGTCACAGGAACCACCTATGCTCGCCTGTCGTACTGGTTTGGCGATGAGGCAGTCCCGAGTCCCTATCAACGTGCGGCGCATGATTCCTGCCTTGGCCGGTGCGGTTTGCCCCTTGCCGATTCTCGGCGTGCTCCTGTCGCTGAGGCCTACCTGGCTGATCCTCAGCCTTGCCCTGTACATGGTCCTGGCCGTTGGCATCGGCGCACTGGTCGCCACTACGTCCCGACGGATCCCAGGTGCGTTCGACACCACGGCGGACGAGTTTCGAATCCGGGATCACCCTGGCCGTACGACAGAGTTCCGACTGGGGTTGGTGTTTGGGCTCTGCGCCCTGCTTGCCGCCGGCGTGCTGAGCATCTTCTGGCAGAGTTTCTAGGCGGTTCACGCACTGACCTGCACTTCCACGCGGGGGTTGCACGGGTCGTACTGCGGGAAGTGGTGGTACCCGAACACGAACTTGTCTCCCTTCGGGTACAGGGCGTCCACGATGCTCTTGCGGACGTTCTCCGGGTCGTTGTGCGTCCTGTCCGCGAACCAGCACCAGATGTCCACCCGCACCGGCCTCCCCTGCGCCGGCTGAGGCAACCCAGCAGGGGCGTGCTCGCGGACGTGGTCCTTCCAGGCGTGGTACTCGTTCAGGCGCGTCCAGTTGGGCCGCGCGCCCTTCGTGTAGTACCCGACCAGCTTCGGCCGCAGTGGCTTGGTGCGGTCGATCTTCCCGGCCGTGGTGCGGGCGCAGGGCAGCGCGGGGATGGTGAAGCGCATCACGGCCGCACCGCCACGCGGTACACGCGCACGCGCTTGCTGTCCAGTTCGCCCAACTGCTCCAACTGCACCAGGAGCCTACGGGTGTAGGCGTGCGACAGGTTCAGCTTCACGGCGTAGTAATTCGCGGAATGTCCGGGCTCCTCGCGGATCAGGGCGAGCAGGTTCTGCAGAGCAGTGGTGTGCTGGCTCACCGCACCTCCTCTGCTGATCGTCCTGGCGCCCAACCGCACATTGGCACTCCTGCCCCGCTTTGCCGTGGTACGACGAGGAGCATGACCCAACAGCAACCCGTCGCACCTCGGTTTCTCTGGGTGGCAGGACCGCTCCTTCCCACCACCTGGCTGTTCGGAAGTGACACCTGGAGCGTTGAGGCTGTCGCGCTTCACCTGGTACGCACTGCGCTGGCCGCAGTCGTGGCCTTTCACTTCTGGCGCTTCCCGAACCCGGAACGCAGCGCCCGTACGAACACTGTCCTGACGGCGTTCATGGTGGCATCGGCTGTGGGAATCGCTGTCTTCGGCACCCTGTCCCTGTACTACCTGTGGCGGGCTGCTCAGATTGATCAGCTGCTGGGCGGCTAATAAGGGCGAGTCCTGGATGCCGCTTTCGGCTTTCTTCGGGGTGCTGTTGCCGTTGGTTGTCATGGGTCAGGCCCTCCCGTCGCTGGTCTGGTGGGGTGTGAGGTCGGTGGGGATGATGGGGCGGTGCTGGCCAGTGGCGGGGCTCGTGGGGTTCCCTAAGGGTTTGGCAAGGTCAGTTGAACAGTCGCTCACTGGTCTGTCCGTGGGGTGCCGGGTACGGTGGCGGCATGGTGAACGTGAGTGGTCAGGCTTGGGACGTGTGGCTGCGGTTGGAGCGTCAGGGCTGCGTGGTGGAGATGGAGAAGCACCTGCACCCGAAGTGGGATCAGGTGGTGTTTGTGGCCACGGTCCGTCGGGGGGGTGTGGCGTTGGGGGTCGGTTCGGGGAAGACGGAGCGGCAGGCGTTCCTGGCGGCGTTGATTGAGGCGGTGCAGGTGCAGGACACGCTTCGTCCGCCTGTTGTGCCTGCATCTGTGGATGTGGACAGGTTCGCCTTCCTGGCTTGAGGGTTTGCTGGTGTTCACGCCTGGACTTCCTCGGCGAGGTTCAGGACGGCTTGTTTGAGCCAGTCGGCGGGTTCGCCGGAGGCGATGGTGGTGTGGGCAGCCGTGTCGATGACGAGGGCCTGCGCCTTCGGGCTTGCGTTCACCGCACGCGCAGCGCAGCGCGTCCCAGTGACCGTCCTCGATGGCGGCCAGGAGGTCGAGTTCCGCGAGGAGTTCCGCGCGGCGCGCCTCGATGCGGGCCAGGGCAGCGGAGCGGTCGGCGTGCGTGAGGGGGGCGGCGCTCGTCGCGGCGCGCTGCCCGGCGTGGGCGGCCGTCATGACAGCACCGCCAGCAGCAGGCCGCACGCGATCAGCACGGTCAGCAGCAGCACCGGCACGGCCGGACCCTGACAGAAGCTCTGCGTGGCCGCCTTGTGCAGCACGTCGCGGGTGTAGTCGCACAGGAAGCGGGTCATGCGGGCACCGGCAGGACGCGGGTCTCGCCCACCAGGGTGCGCCGGGCGGCCGTGCGCAGCAGGTGGTCAGCACGCTGCGGGGTGCTGGGCTGCCCGTCCACCTGGGCGGTCAGGTGCCCGGCGTGATCGGCGCTGACTGCCCATCCCCTGCCCCGCCCTCGTCACCGACGCGCAGTGGCACGCCGCGCAGCGCACCCCCACCCGCAACCACGTCCGCCGTGACCCCAGCCGCTTCCCCCTCTCCGGGCGCCTCACCTGCGCGTGCGGCACGCCCCTCGTCGGGAACGCCCACAAGAGCGGCGCCGGGCACACCATCCTCTACTACCACTGCAGTCCCGACCGGCGCGGCACGCCCACCTGCCCCGCCACCGGCAAAGGCAGCAGCCTCTACCCCGTCAGCACCGTCGGCGTCGCCGCCCGCCTCGCCCTCGCCGATGCGCTGCGCGACCCCGAGACGCTCACCCGCCTCACCAACCGCCCCCAGGCTGACCCGCACGCCCCCCAGCGCACCCTCCTCGAAACCCGCCGGGACGCCCTGATCGACCTGCACCTCGAAGGCCTCATCGACCGCGCCGAATTCACCCGCCGCCGCGACGACCTTCAGGCCCAGATCCAGGTCCTCACCCCCACCAGCACCCCGATCCTCCCCGCGCCCGAACTCACCGACCTCGCGGACGGCATCCCCAGCCTCACCGAACACGAGTACATGGCACTCCTCGATGACCTCGATGTCCACTTCACAACACGAAAAGGCGCGCACGTTGAAGTGCGCGCCCTGAATCTCCCCACCGCATAAGCGCGAGTGGGACGGCCAAAACTCAGCCTGCTTGCCCGAACTGCATTCGGAAGATGAACTTGGTGACGTCGGTTTTGAGGTTGTCGATCATCTCGTTGAACATGTTGGTGGCTTCGAACTTGTATTCGGTGAAGGGGTCGCGCTGGCCGTAGCCGCGCAGGCCGATGCCCTGTCGCAGGACGTCCATGTTGTGCAGGTGTTCTTTCCAGTGCTGGTCGACGACCTGCAGCAGCACGTAGCGGGCGAGGCTGATGAGCATGGTCTCGCCGAGTTCCTCGCGGCGGGCGTCGTGGGCGTCCGCGACGGCTTTGAGCAGGGTGTCCTGCGCGTCGGCGGGGCTCATGCTGCGCAGCGCCTCGAAGTCGAAGGCGTCGAGCTGGGGGATCGCGTCGAGTACGGCGGCGCGCAGGCCGTCGATGTCCCAGGTTTCGTGGTTGGCGTCGGCGGGCAGATGCGTGGCGAGTTGCATGTCCACGAAGTCGGCGATCATGCCCTCGGTGCTCTCTTCGACGTCGCTGTCCGGTCCGAGCAGCACCTCGCGGCGCTGGGCGTAGATGGTGTCGCGCTGTTTGCTCATGACGTTGTCGAATTCCAGCAGTTGTTTGCGGGTGCTGAAGTTACGGTCCTCGACGCGCGCCTGGGCTTTCTCGATGGCGCCGGTGACCATCTTGGCTTCGATGGGCTGGCTGTCGTCCATGCCGAGGCGGTCCATCATGGCGATCACGCGGTCGTTGGCGAACAGGCGCATCAGGTCGTCCTCGAACGACACGTAGAAGCGGCTGCTGCCGGGGTCGCCCTGGCGTCCGGCGCGGCCGCGCAGCTGGTTGTCGATGCGGCGGCTCTCGTGGCGTTCGGTGCCGATGATGTGCAGGCCGCCGAGTTCCTTGACGCGTTCGCGGTCGGCGAGAATGTCGGCCTGCACCTGCAGGGCCTGCCGGGCGAATTCCTCGGTCATGCCGGGGATCTGCATGCCGGCCTGCACGGCGTTCTCGTCCTGGCGGCTGACGGCCTTGATGAAGGCTTCGGCTTCCGGGGTGAAGCGGCTGATGCCGAAGTTCTGCTCGATGGCCTCGCCGAGGATGAATTCGGCGTTCCCGCCGAGCATGATGTCGGTGCCGCGTCCGGCCATGTTGGTGGCGATGGTGACGGTGCCCGAGCGTCCGGCCTGCGCGATGATGCTGGCTTCCTGCGCCTCGAATTTGGCGTTCAGGACGCTGTGTTTCACGCCGGCCTGCGTGAGGAGGCCGCTGAGCTGCTCGCTGGTGACGATGCTGGCCGTGCCGATCAGGACGGGGCGGCCGGTGGCGTGCATCTCGGCGACTTCCTGCACGACGGCGTTGTACTTGCCCAGGCGGGTGCGGTACACGAGGTCCTCGGCGTCCTTGCGCAGGATGGGTTTGTTGGTGGGGATGACGAGCACGTCGCTGCCGTAGATGTCGAGGAATTCCTTCTCCTCGGTCTTGGCGGTGCCGGTCATGCCGGAGAACTTGTTGTACAGGCGGAAGAAGTTCTGGTAGGTGATGGTCGCGAGCGTCTGGTTCTCGTTCTCGATCTTCACGCCTTCTTTCGCCTCGATGGCCTGGTGGAGGCCCTCGCCGTAGCGGCGGCCGGGCATGGAGCGGCCGGTGAATTCGTCGACGATGACGACCTCGCCCTCGGCGTTCACGATGTAGTCCTTCTCGCGCTGGTACAGTTCGCGGGCGCGGATGGCCTGGGTGATCATGTGGGCCTTGTCCATGTTCTCGGGGCTGTACAGGTCGCTGAGGGACAGCAGGCGTTCGATCTTGCTGATGCCGCCCTCGGTCAGGTGGACCTGCTTGGCCTTCTCGTCGATGGTGTAGTCGCCGGTGGGTTCGGTGCGCACGCCGGGTTCGGCGGGTTCGCCCTTCTGGAGGCGGCGGATCAGTTTGGCGTACACGTAGTACAGGTCGGTGGCCTTCTCGGCGGCGCCGCTGATGATCAGGGGCGTGCGGGCCTCGTCGATCAGGATGGAGTCCACCTCGTCCACGATGGCGAAGTTCAGGGGGTGTTCGGCGCGCAGCGAGAGGGCCTCGCGGCTCTGGGCCATGTTGTCGCGCAGGTAGTCGAAGCCCAGTTCGCTGTTCGTGACGTAGGTGATGTCGCAGGCGTACGCGGCCTGCTTCTGCGCGGGTTGCAGTTCGCGGCTGGCGAGGCCGACGGTCAGGCCGAGGGTGCGGTACAGCAGGCTCATTTCTTCCATGCCGACCCGCGCGAGGTAGTCGTTGGAGGTCACGAGGTGCGCGCCGCGTCCTTCCAGGGCGTTCAGGGCGAGGGCGAGGGTGGCGACCAGGGTCTTGCCTTCGCCGGTGCGCATCTCGGCGATGCGGCCCTTGTGCAGGGCGTAGCCGCCGATGAGCTGCACGTCGTAGTGGCGTTTGCCGATGGAGCGCCGGCCGGCCTCGCGGATCAGCGCGAAGGCGGGGATGACCACGTCGTCCAGGGTCTCGCCGCCCTCCTGAACGCGGCGGCGCAGGTCCATGAAGGCTGCGGCGAGATCTTCCACTTTCATGGTTTCTTCTTCCAGCGCGTTGACGGGCTGCACGATCGTCTTCACGATCTGCGCCACGTCGCGCTGGTTGTTATCGAATAATTTGTTCAGGACACGGAACATGACAAGCGAGTATAACGCGCGGCGCGGCCCGCACACGTTCGGATTTCAGTGAGGCGCACATAAGCAACTTGAGCCGCAAGCGCTCAGACAGCATGAACGCACGCTCCAGGGGCGGCAGAGCACCGGTCCTCATGTGCGCCCCGTATGCTCCGCTCATGATCCCGCGCGCCCTGCCTGCCGCCCTGCTGCTTTCCCTCCTGCTGGCCTCCTGCGCACCCGTGGCGTCCATGCTGGCCTCCCGCGACGGGGCGGGTCCGCCGCCCCGTCAGGCCGGCCCCCTCACGGTCGGTGACACCTGGACCGTGAGCGGTCCCATCGACGGGCGCAGCGTCACCACCACCGTCAATGTCACGGACCTCGTGGACGTGCCGGGCGGCACCGCCAGCGTCAGCGAGCGGGACCGGCTGGAGGCCTTCGCGGCCGGCCGCGTGGGCTACGGCGTGGCGAGGTACGACCCGGACCGCCGGTACGTGACATTCACCTGGGTGGGTGAGGGCGACGCCACGTACACCTGCGAGGTCACGTCCCCGCTGGGCCTGCCCTACCAGGGCCGCCTGACCATGCAGCGCGGCGGACAGACCGTCGCCACCGGAACCTGCGAGGCCAGCGTCCGCCAGTAACCCGGTGCCGGCCGGTCCATTCCACGCCGCGTCAGCCCCAGCGGTACGTCTCGTGCCAGGCGTCCCCGCGGCGGATGAACGGGGCGCGGCTGCCCAGCACGCGGTGACCGCCCTTGACGGCGGCGCGCACGATCACGCGCGGGTCCAGGGTCGGGTGCAGGGTGCGCGCGAACGCGACCTCCTCGCGCACGTCGAGGGTCTCGCCGCTGGCGACGGAATCGGTGCCCAGCGCGACCTCCACCCCGGCCGCCGCGAAGGCCGCCCAGGGGAACACGCCGCACTGCAGGTGGTGGTTGCTGCGCGGGCAGGTCACGACGGCGCTGCCCGCGCGGGCCACGCGGGCGATGTCGTCGGACGTGACGTTCACCATGTGGACCAGGGTGGGTCTGGCACTCAGTACGCCCAGCTCGTCCAGGTACCGTACGGGCGTCAGGCCCGGTTCCGGCGCGCGGCCGATGACGTCCGCGAAGGTGTCGGGGTAGAACGCCGCCAGCCGGTTGTCCCAGATGGGACCGCCGCCGCGCGTGTACAGGTCGTGCTCGGCGGGGTGCTCGGCCACGTGGATCTGCACGGGCAGGCCCTCGCCGGCGGCGTAGTCGCACAGCAGGCGCATCAGGCGGTGGCTGACGGTGTGCGGCGTGTGCGGGGACAGGCCCACGCGCGGCCCGCCGGGGCGTTCCAGGCGGCGCCAGCGTTCGAGGCGCTCGCGGACGGTGCGGAAGATGTCGTCCGCCCTGTCCGGGAAGGTGCCCAGCGCCTCGTAGTACAGGACGCCGCCCAGGTCCTCGCGGGCCAGCAGGGCGTCCATGACCTCGGGGGCGTGCATGTACACGATGTCACCCACGCCGCCCGCGCCCAGGTCGCGCAGGGTGTCCGCGCCGCGCAGGGCGGCGTCCACGCTGCGTTTCTCGCGTTGCGCGACGACCACCTCGGGAATCCAGCGGAAGTACGGCAGGGCCGTGAACGCGTACGTGCTCATGTCCAGGTGCGTGTGGGCATTCACGGGGGGCGGCGCGATCACGGCCCCGGCGTGTTCCTCGCGGGCGTGCGGGTACGCGGCGCGCAGCGCGTCCGGGTGCCCGGTGGCGGCGACGGTGCCGCCCACCACGACCACGCCGCCCGGCGACTGCGCGCCCCCCATGCCCGTGAACAGCAGGTCGCAGGTGAGCAGGCGGGGCAGGTGCGGGTCAGGCAGGTCCGTCATGGGCGGCATGCTACGCCGCGCAGGGCCTGCCGTCAGGGGGGTCACAGCAGCGCGCGGATGCGGGCCTCGAGTTCACGGGCAACGGCGTCCGGTCCCTGCGCCAGCGCGGGCGCGCCCAGGTGCCAGCGCCCGCGCTGCTCGAACTCGCTGGTGAACAGGCTGGCCACGCCGGTCGCGCGGCGGTCCACTTCCAGGATCACGTCCAGTCCGCCGCCCGTGTGGAACAGCATCATCTCGATCTCGGCCACGCGGTACTGGCCGTGCGGGGGGCGGAAGGCGAGTTCCTGCGCGACGCGGCCGTGGTGGTGTTCGGTCTCGCTGCCGCTCAGGGTGAAGCCCAGGCGCTGCGCGGCCAGGATCAGCGTTTCCGCCTCGCGGCTCGGCAGGATCTGCAGGTGGTCCTGATCGCCGGGGTCGGCCGCCCCGGCGATGTCGGCGTCCGTGGCGAGCCACACCTGCGTGCCGGGCAGCGACAGCGGCGTGTCGAGCGGGACGTTCAGGCTGAACGGGAACTCGCGGGTCTCGCCGGGACGCAGGTCGAAGGCCGGCACGACCGCCTGCCGGGTCAGCTGGTGCGTGACGTGGGTGTCCTCGTGCCGGTAGCGGGTGGCGAGGCCCAGGTTGATGCGTTCGATGCGCTGCTCGACGCTGCCGCCCTGCACGACCAGCACGCCGGTCAGGGTGTCCCCGGCGCGCAGGCTGGGGTTGTTCACGCGGGCGTCGACCTTCGCGCCGCCCACACCGATGGCGGCCATCATCTTCTTCAGGAATCCCATGCGGCCCGGTACGGGTCCCTGCGGCGCGGGGTTCCCGGCGGATGTCCCTGGGGCGTCAGGCTTTCTTGCGGGCCGGGGTCTTGCGGGCGGGGGTCTTGCGGGGCGGGGTCGGGCGGGCGGGTTCCGGTGACGTGGTCGTCTCGCCGGCCGGTGTCGCGTCGTGGGCGGCCATCATGGCGGCCCCGATGATCCCGGCCTCGTTCAGCAGGGTGGCGGGCACGACGCGGCCGCGCCCGACTTTCAGGTGTTCCTGCCACTTTTCGGCCTTCTTGCTGACGCCGCCCCCGATGATGAACAGGTCCGGGCTGAACAGCAGTTCCAGGTGTTGCAGGTAGGAGCTGACCCGCTTGCTCCACTGTTTCCAGTTCAGGTCGTCCAGTTCGCGGGCCCGGTCGGACGCCCAGCTCTCGGCGTGCTTGTCGCGCAGCCACAGGTGCCCGAGTTCCGTGTTGGGGATCAGCACGCCGTCGTGGATCAGGGCGCTGCCGATGCCGGTGCCGAAGGTCAGGACCATCACGGTGCCCTGCACGCCCCGCCCGGCCCCGAAGCGCGCCTCGGCCAGTCCGGCGGCGTCGGCGTCGTTGATCAGGTGCACGTCGTGGCCGGTCGCCTCGCTGAACAGCGCGTCGGCGTCCAGGCCCACCCAGTCCGGGTGGACGTTCGCGGCCGACAGCGTGTGGCCGCGCTGCACGATGCCCGGGAAGGTCACGCCGACCGCTCCTGGCAGTCCGAAGTGAGTGACGAGTTCCGCCACGACCTTCTTCACGTCCTCCGGCGCGGCGCCTTCCGGGGTGGGAATGCGCCGCCGCTCTCCGACCAGCTGGCCGGTGCGGGTGTCCACGGGTGCGCCCTTGATGCCGCTGCCGCCGATGTCGATGCCCAGGATCACGCTCATGCGGCCCAGCGTACCGCAGTTCCCGGCCGGCCCGGGCGCATCCCCCCGCCACCACAATTGAACGGGGTGTAATTTTGAACCCGTGGCAGTATCCTGTGCGGATCATGGATTCCACCTCGCTGCGCGAACGCCAGAAGGAGCGCCGCCGCGCCCGCATCTACACCGTCGCCATTGACCTGTTCAAACGGGGTGGCTTCCAGACCACGACCGCCACCGACATCGCCAAGGCCAGCAACGTCTCGCGCGGCACCTTCTTCAACTACTACCCGTACAAGGAAGCGGTGCTGCTGGACTACGGCAGCGAGGTCATGAACCGCCTGCGCGACCACGCCGAGGCCCGCCTGCACGACGGCGCCGCGCCCCTGACGGTGCTGTACGAGGTCTGGGACCGCCTGGCCGACGAGAACACCCGCGAACGCGACCTGTTCCCCCCGCTGGCGTACGAGGTCATGAACCCCAACCCCGAGCGCGCCCGCACCGCGTACCAGGCGCTGCCGCTGAGCAAGGTCATCGAACTGATCCTGCGGCCCATGCATCAGGCCGGCATGATGCGCACCGACCTGAGCCTGCAGCGCATCAGCAACCTGATCGCCGACACGTACCTGATGGTCGCGCTGCGCTGGAGCGCCTACGGCACCGAGCGTCCCCTGCAGGAGGAGATGCGCCTGGCGCTGAGCCTGCTGCTGGAAGGGGCCGTGAAACGCGAGCCGCCCCGCCCCTGAACGCCGGACGCGCGGCCCGGAGTGTGCCGCGCGATACACTGCGGCGCATGAAGGCCCTCCTCCCCTCCCCCCGGGCAGGCCGCGCGTGACACGGGGTCCGTCTGTTTCGCCCCGCCCGCGGCGCACGCCAGCGCCACGCCCGGACACCGTCTTCCCGCCCGCCCGCCGGGGCGCCTCCGTCCGGGCCGTGCGGCGCGCGCCGGGGGGCGCATGAGTCACCCGGAACTGCGGATCGGTACGGTCCGGCACGCCTTCCCGTTCAGCCGGGGCCTGCTGGCCGAATCGCTCGTGAATGCCGGCGCTGACACCGCGGTGGCCGCCGCCGCCTCCCGCCGCATCGAGCAGCAGCTGAGGCTGGCGCGGCGCACGCTGGTCAGTCCCGGCGAACTGCAGGCCCTGATGGTCGAGGTCGCGCGGGACCTGGCCGGCCCGGAGATCGCGGACGCCGCCGCGCAGCAGACGCCGGCCTTCGTGGACATCCTGGTCATCGCCAAGAAGGGCGACCTGCCGTTCAGCCGGGGCGTGCTGGCCCGCACGCTGGAAGACGCCGGGCTGTCCGGCAAGGACGCCTACGCCACGGCCAGCAACGTGGACGTCCGGCTGCGCCGCCAGGGCGTGCGGCGCCTGAGCGCCGAGGAGATCGACCGGCTGACCGAGGACACCCTGGCCGACCAGTACGGCGAGCACCTGCGGCTCACCTACCGGTACCTGCAGCACAACCGCGGGAAGCTCGGCGTGATCAGCGGGAGCAGCGCCGTACCCAGTCCGTTCAGCAAGGGCATCCTGGTGCAGTCCATGCTGGCGGCCGGGGTGCCGCCGGACGTGGCCCGCAAGGTCGCGCGCGTCACGCAGCGGGACCTGCGCGGCACCGAGGACCGCCTGGTCCGGCGCGCCGCGATCCGCGCGAAGGTCGAGGCGCTGCTGCGCGACGAGGTCGGCCCGGACGTCAGCGCCCGCTACCGGCTGCTGCGCGTCATCCGGCGGCCGCCGCGCCCCGTGATCGTGCTGCTGGGCGGGGTCAGCGGGACCGGCAAGAGCTTCCTGGCGGCCGAGATCGCCTACCGCCTGGGCATCACGCGCGTGGTCAGCACCGATTCCATCCGGGAAGTCATGCGGGCCATGGTGTCCCCCGCGCTGCTGCCCACCCTGCACGCCAGCACCTTCAGCGCCTGGGAGGCGCTGCTGCCGCCCGGCACGCCACGCCCGGAACACCCCACGCGGGAGACGCTGATCGCCGGGTTCCGCGATCAGGTGCAGCAGGTCAGCGTGGGCCTGAGTGCCGTGGTGCAGCGCAGCGTTCAGGAGGGCACCAGTCTGGTGCTCGAGGGCGTTCATCTGGTGCCCGGTTACCTGCAGGCCGAATCGTTCGCGGGGGCGCTGGTCGTGCCGATGCTCGTCACGCTGCCCGACGCCGAGGAGCACCGCCGGCACTTCGAGAGCCGCAACGAGGAGACCGGCGCGAGCCGGCCCCTGCACCGCTACATGCAGTACTTCCGGGAGATCCGCGACATGCAGGACGAACTGGAGGCGCTGGCCCTCACCTACGACGTGCCGCTGCTCGACGGCCTGACCCTCGACGAGAGCGCCGAGCAGGCCGTGGACGTGGTGCTGCGCCGCGTGATGGTGGCCCTGACCCCGGCCGAGCGCCGCGCCCTGCTCGGCGACGATGCCGAGGACCTGTACGTGGCCAACCGCGAACGCAGCTGAACGCGGCCGCCCGGGAACGGCCGCGCCCCCGGCGGGCTCAGCGGACGCTGAGGCGCACGTCCACGTTGCCGCGCGTGGCCACGCTGTACGGGCAGACCTCGTGCGCGGCGTGCATCAGCGCCAGGGCCTGCTCGTCGGTCAGGCCGGGAAAGTGGCCCTCGAGTTCCACGTCGAGCGCGAAGGCCAGACCGGACTTCTGCAGGCCCACGCGGGCCGTGACGGTGCTGTCGTCGCTCAGGGCGATCTTGGCGCGGCGGGCGGCGACCCCCAGGGCTCCCTGGAAGCACGCGGCGTACCCGGCGGCGAACAGCTGCTCGGGGTTGGTGCCGGGACCGTCGTCGCCGCCGATGCCGGCGGGCACGCTGAGGTTCAGGTCGAGGCGGCCATCGCTGCTGCGGGTGGTGCCGGAACGGCCGCCCGTGGCGGTGGCTTCTGCGGTGTAGAGGTTGCTCACGCGGGCCAGCATGCAACGGAAAGCCCCATCCGGATGGCAAGGAGGCCCACAGAGCGGCGGGGGTCCCTACCAGACCTGCACGCGCACGTAGGCGCGGTCGGCGTAGCCCTCGTGGCCGGGGCGCAGGGGACGCACGTACGGAAAGTGCGTGACGAGCAGCGGATCGCTGCGCAGCAGGTCCTGCAGGCGGCGTTCACTGGCGGCCAGGGTGCCCAGGACGGCCGGGTACCCGCCGGTGGCGAGACTGACCTCGCGCGGGCCCGGCGGCAGGCGGTGGACGCGCAGGTGGATGTCCGGGACGGACTCCCCGTTGATCAGGCCGTACCCGAGCGGACCGGTGGTGTTCGCGAGGGAGGCGTGCGCGACGAGCAGCGGCGCGATGATCGCCTGCGCCGGGTCGTTCGCCTGAAGTTGCGCGTGCGTGATGCGGCCCGCGCCGCGCGCCAGCATGGCCTGCACGACCAGCGCGCGGGCCTGCGCGGCGGCCGTCAGGGACGGCAGGCTGCCCGGCAGGCCACCCTGCGCGCCGCTCAGGCCGGGCTCGTCCCACAGCGCCCCGACCTGCCCGACCTGCCAGACCTCGCGGCGGACGCTGCTGACGGCCGCGAACGCGAAACCCACCTGCAGGCGTTCGCCGCCGCTCAGGGCGTGGCGGAGCGCGAGGTTCAGCGCAGCGCTCAGGTGGTCGGTGGCGGCGCGCAGGGTCGCGTCCGGGGGCAGGTCGCGCAGGGCCGCCAGCCCGACCGTCGCGGCGAAGCGGGCGGGGGGCAGACCGCGCGGCTGCGTGCCGCCGGAAGTCGCGCCGAAACTCAGGCCGGCGACCAGGGCGACGTGGTACGGCGTGACCAGCAGCAGGTCCGCGCCCTGTTCCGGCGGGCCCGCGCGGGAGCGGACGCTGGATTCCATCACGCTCAGGGCCATGCGGGCATTTTATGAGACTTCATGTGAAATTTTCGTGGTTCCCGGGGGATGCCCCCACTGGGCGTATCCGCGCCACCCGGCGCGTCATACGGACTCCGATGGAATGGCTTACAAAGCCGTTCAATCCGAGCGAAGCGACTCGGAGAGCTGCTCCGCAGAGGAGGAGCAAAGCGGGTTCCGGACGTGGAGTTGACAGATCGGTGGTGTTCCGATCTGTGAACGAAACAAACGGCAGTCCGTATCATACGGACTGCCGTCTGTTCCGCCGAAAATCCGGAACCCGTCCCGCTCCTCCCCGCTCAGCGGCGCAGCTCTGACAGTCCGCTCGGAGGGAACGGTTCTCGCGAGCCATTCCATCGGAGTCCGGATCAGGGTGCGAGCCGGTCGATCTGCCAGCCGCCGGCCTCCCGGCGCGCGTACCGGAAACGGTCGTGCAGGCGGCTCTCGCGGCCCTGCCAGAACTCCCACTCCTGCACCTGCACGCGGAAGCCACCCCAGAAGGCCGGGCGGGGAATCACGGTGCCCGGCGGGTAACGGGCGTCCAGCGCCGCGAAGGCCGCGTCGAGCGCGGCGCGGTCCCGGATGGGCGCGCTCTGCGGGTCGCTGGCGTGCGCGGCCAGCTGCGACTCGCGCGGGCGGGCGTGAAAGTACGCGTCGCTCTCGGCGTCCGGCACGCGCGTCACGGGGCCATAGGCGCGCACCTGCCGTTCATGCTCGGCCCAGTGGAACAGCAGTTCCGCCTGCGGGTTGGCACCCAGGTCGCGGCCCTTGTGCGACCCGTAGTTGGTGTAGAAGGTCAGGCCGCGTTCGTCCGCGCCGCGCAGCAGCACGGTGCGCACGCCCGGCCGCCCGGCCGCGTCGGCAGTGGCGAGGCTCAGCGCGTACGGTTCGCGCAGGCCCGCATCGATGGCCTCCTGCAGCCACCCCCGGAACTGCGCCAGCGGGTCGGGGTTCAGGTCCGCGCGGCGCAGTTCGGCGCGGGTGTACGACAGTCTCAGTCCGGTCAGGTCGGTCACGCGCGTTTTCCTCCTTCCGGGTGGCGCAGCGGCTGGCACTGCGGGCAGTGGTGCGTGCCGCGCTGGGCCAGCACGGTCTTCTCGATGGTGGTCCCGCAGCGCGGGCAGGGCTCGCCGCCCCGCCCGTACACGGCGTGCGAGTGCTGGAACAGCCCGGACAGGCCGTCATGCTGCCGGTAGTTGCCGGCGCCGCTGCCCAGGCTGCTGCCGCCCGCCTCGACGGCGCGGCCCATCACGTCCCGCACCGCCGCGTACAGCCGCGCGGCCTCCTGGCGCGTCAGGTGCGACTGCGCCGGGTGCAGGCCCGCCTGCCACAGGCTCTCGTCGGCGTAGATGTTCCCCACGCCACTCACGGGTTTCTGCGACAGCAGCCAGGGTTTCACGGCGCCCGCCTGCGCGGCCAGCGCCGCGAACTCCTCCTCCCGGAAGTCCTCCGAGAGCGGCTCCGGGCCCATCGCGGCCAGGGTCGGCATGCCGGCGTACTCGCCGGGCCGCACGACCGCCATCTTCCCGAAGCGCCGGGGATCGTCGAAGAACAGGTCGCCGCCGTCCGTGCGGATCGTGACGCGCGTGTGCCGCCCGCCCTCCAGCCGGAACCCGCCGGTCATGCCCAGATGCACGATGAACTCCAGGTCGTGCGGCCCGTCTCCGTCGTGCGACGCGAGGTTCAGCATCAGGTACTTCCCGCGCCGCGAGAGGCCCGTCACGCGCCGCCCGACCGCGAGGTGCGTGTCGCGGTACTTGTGCGGCGCGTCGTGCTCGACGTGCAGGATCGTCCGGCCGCGCAGCAGCGGCTCGATCTTGCGGCGCGTGGTTTCCACTTCCGGCAGTTCAGGCATACGCCCGAGCATAGGCCGCGCCGCCCGGCGGAACTGCGGTGTTCGTTTCAGGGCGTCCTTACGGGAAGTACACCTGCTCGGCCCGCAGGACGCGGGTGCCGTTCAGGTGCAGCGCCACGACCCGCTCGCTGAACGGCCAGCAGCCCTGCGGCGCAAAGCCCTTCCAGGCGGACACGAACGTCTCCAGCGGCACGGCCTGCACGCCGTCCGGGCGGTCCAGGCACGAGAGCGCGAACACGGTGCGGGCGTCGGTCTTCAGGGTCCGCAGCAGGGGACTGACGTTCCGGACGTACATCCCACCCGGGTTCGCCTCGAAGTACGCCTGCGCGGACGGGTAGTCACCGAGCGCCACGACGCGGCGGGCGTCGGCGTCGGTGTCCGAGAACACGTCCACGTAATCCAGGGTCAGGGTGGCGACGCGTCCCTGCACCTGCACGCCCCGCAGCACGGCGTACTGCGTGGTCGTGGCGGCCAGGGCGGACGGGGTCAGCATGGCCGCCAGGAGCGGCAGGGCAGGCAGCAGACGCATGCGTCCAGCGTACCCCGTCCGGGGCGCTACGCTACGCGGCATGACCACGCTGCTCCTGACCGGTTTCGAGCCGTTCCACACGCATCCCGTCAACCCGAGCGCCGAGGCGGCCCGGGCGCTGGACGGCACGCAGGCAGGCAACCTGCGGGTCGTGTCGGCGCTGCTGCCGGTCGAGCCGCACGCCGCGTGCGCGCGCCTGACGGAACTGCTGGACACCCGGCGCCCGGCCGCCGTCCTGCTGACCGGACTGGCGAGCGGGCGGCCGCAGGTGACGCTGGAACGCGTGGCCGTGAACGTCATGGACTTCCGCATTCCCGACAATGCCGGGCAGCAGCACCGGGACGTGCCGGTGCAGCCGGGCGGCCCGGACGCGTACCTGAGCACCCTGCCGCTGCGGGCCGTGCTGGCCGCATGGCACGGGGCGGGCATTCCCGGTCAGCTGAGCGACACGGCCGGAACGTTCGTGTGCAACGCGGTCATGTACCACGCGCTGCACACCCTGCGCGCCCTGGGCCGCCCGGACGTGCCGTGCGGGTTCCTGCACCTGCCCGCCAGCGCCGGGGTCGCCCTGGCCGAGGCGAAAGCCGTGCCGTACCTCCCGCAGGCGGAACTGACCCGCGCGGTCGAGGTGGCTGCCCGGACCGTGGCGGCGTCGGTCAGCGGCGAGGCGTAGAGCAGTTCTCCGAATTACGGCATCAGAACAACAGCATTCTGATGCCTCCATTCTCCGTCCTGCTCGGCAACATTCACTCGCTCCGCTCGGCCATAAAGAAGGCATCTTTATGGCAAATGCTCTAGACAGCCGCAGCGCCACTCCCGCCGCCTACGGGAACGGGGCGCGGCCCGGCTGCCAGCCCCCCGCCTCGCCGCCCGCCCAGTGGCACTCTCCGGCGGGTTTCGCGGCCAGGGCGGCCTTCACGGCGTCCAGCGGCACGCGCCGGGCGAAGCGGGTGCGGGCGTGCCACGCGGCCAGCGCGGCGTCCGGCTGGGCGGGGCGCAGGCCGCGCAGGGCGGCGGCGGCGCGGTTGACCGCCAGATCGAACAGGGCGGGCGGCACGGCGCCGTTCCCGTGCGTGCCGTCCGGGGTGGGGTCGGTCAGGAAGGGCCGGTCGGCGGGCATGTCAGGCGAGGCGGGGCTGCGCGCCGAGGCGGCGGATCTGCGCGGCGCGGCTGCCGGTCAGCGAGGCGTTCAGGCGAATCAGCGCGGCGACGGTCATGGGCGGCTCACCGCCCGCCGCGTCGGGGTCGGCGGTGGCCACCGTGAGATTCAGCATGTGGGCGGGCAGGGCCTGCGCGGCACGGACCTCCCAGTCGCCCAGGCGGGACAGGCCCGCGTCGTCCGGGGGGGCGGGCGTGCCCGTGGCGGCGGCAATCCGGATCCACAGGTCGCGCTTGGAGGCACTCAGGTGCGCGGCGATGGCCGCCACGCGCGGGTGAGGCTGGCCCTGCACGCTGTCCAGCGCGGTCAGCAGGCCAGTCTCGGGGTCGTGGTTGGCGCGGTCCAGCAGGTCCGCGAGGGTGTCGGGCGTGTCGGTCATGGGATGGGTCCTCAGGGCAGGCGGAAGGTGTCGCCGTCACGGGTCAGGCGGCCCAGGTCCAGCAGGCGGGCCGTGACCGCGCGGGCCTGCTCGTCGGTCAGGGGACTGGCAGCCCGCAGGTCATCCAGCGTGAACCGCCCACCCTTGCGGTGCGCGAGACGGTACACCATCCGCTCCTGAATGTCCGTGCGCGGCGTCCCCGACTGCCGACGCGAGAAGGCCCACCACACCAGCGCACCCACCAGCAACCCGACCAGCAGCGCGACCGGAATCAGCTGCGCGGCCAGCGCCGGGTCGCCCACCTGCTGCCCCAGCGCCTGCAACTGCGCCTGCCCCTGCGCGACCTGCTCGGGCGTGCCGCTTTCACGCAGGCGGCGCAGCGCCCCACGCGCCCGCAGGTACGCCATGACGCCCCCCAGATCCCCCCGCACGAAAAAGGCGCTGTAGGCGATCAGGGCAGCCGAGAGGCCCGCAATGAGCGAGAGAGCGGTTTTGATCACGTTCACCCCCCCATGCTAGTGCAGAGGCCAGCGCCACCGCTGTCGGGCAGGGCACCATACCGGAAGACAGCAGGCAGCCTTCCCCTGACCCGGAGCCTCCCCACAACAACTCAGCGCGCAGACAGGTCATTCATGAAACAGACTTCAGTGCCACGAAAACGGCGCACGTCGTCCAGCGTCGCCCCGCCCGTGCCGAAGCCCGTACTCGTCTTCACGAACTCCGCCCCGGCCCGCACCACCGCCGCCGTCGCCTCCCGCTTCTGCTCATCGGTCAGGAAGCACGTTAGGGTGGTCACCTTCAGCACCGCGTCCGGAATCGCGCGGCGCACCGCGCGCACATCCGCCTCCACCGCGTCCCACTCATTCGCCAGTGCCGCGCCGATGTGAATCACCCTCTCCACCTCGTCCGCACCCGCCTCCACACTCAGGCGGGCCTCCAGAGCCTTCTGCTCGCTGCTCACCGCACCCAGCGGGAACCCACACACCGCCCCACCACCTTCACGTCCGACCCCGCCAGTTCCCCCTTCACCAGCCCAATGAACACCGGATTCAGGCACACCGCGAAGAACGAATGTTCACGCGCCCCGGCGCACAAGTTCACGATGTCCGCGCGGGTGGCGGTAGGCTTCAGGAGGGTATGGGGGTGGACGAAGACAGCTTCACGCCCCCCAGAATACCCCCCCCAGCCTAAGAAAGATTGACCCGAAAGGCGGAGAGGGAAGGATGGAGGCCAGTTGCGAGAAGGTGAGGTGGCCATGGCCTGGCCGTAGTCGTTGCCAAAGCAAAGAATCCGCCGTGTGGCGGACCCTTAGAGAGGATTGGAAATTGACGGGTGATAATTAGGGATGACCGTCCTATTCAAAATCCTCTTCAGGAAATTCCTCTAGCTTGGTCAAAAATTCTAAGATGCTGGAGGCTATTGGAATGGGCTTGCTTCGAGTATCATTGTACCAAGCATAAACACTTAGATCAGTGCTGTTAATCCGAATCAGTAGAATGTTTCCACCACCATCGCGAGCTATAGGAAAAAATTCTACCTCTTTAAATAACGACTGTTTTATCTTAAGTGCACTCTCAGCATCAGAATCCCCATTTCCTAAATTTAAAAAGTTGTTCACAGTAAAATCATTATTGTCTCCGTATTGATAATAATCCTTTTCGGGGTGTCCTCCGTTAAGAGCGATATACAAATCTCTCCACTGTGGGTTTCTGATGCCAATTTCATCAGCCAAATTGTCAACCACACTGGAAGGTAGTAAATCAGCCTTGCTTCTTCCCGATACCTTGTTGGTTTCCAAAGCCTTTTCGATCTGGTTCATAACCTACTCCTTATTTTCTACAAGGTGCACCGGCAGGGATGGCCCACTTCGCATATCCACCTTTCCCATCAGGGTGGTATGTTTTCCAGTCGCCCCAGTGATCATCGCTTGGGACCAGCTGCATCTTTCCCGGTTCGTCACTGTGATGCCAAGTCCACCCTGTCGGCGTTTCTCTCCCACCTGTCCTAGATACTGCATTTTTCACACCGGGAATTAGTTCTTCCATCTCAGCGGCAAATTTCGGATCAGCTTTAAGAGCTGCATCAAGCGCAGCATTTGATCTATTGAAATGAACGCTATCACTCCTCCCCCACACGCTGGTAGTTGGCTGGAACTATGCCCGACACCACTGAAATGGGAGCGTCCGGGGCCTATCCCCGGACGTGTCAAAAGAGCTCCCACTCGAGAGTTTCGTCTGTCAGAACCCCGCCTGTCCAGCCCA
>NZ_BAAADB010000009.1 GCF_039522025.1 Deinococcus depolymerans
ACGCCCAGGTGCCGCCCGATGATTTCGCGGACACGAGCGGTGGTCCAGGTGGCGTCGGGAAAGCCGTGGGCCAGGGCACCCTCCTGCAGGAGGGTGCTGATCTTCTGCTGCCCCTCCGGGGTCAGGCGGGCGGGACGACCCGTGGTGGGGGTGGCCTCCAGGCCACCCTGGCGTTTGAGCCGCTCTTTCCAGGTGTAGATGGTGTGGATCGAGACGCCGAAGTGATCCGCGATCTGTTGGTTGGTGTGTCCACCGGCCTGAATCATATTCAGTGCGGCGAGTCGCCGTTCTTCGAGCTGGGCGCGGGTGTACTTGGAGGGTTGCCACGGTGCCATGTCCGGGTCAGTCTAGCAACCTAAATTTCTACCGTTATCAATAAGCGGGTCGGCCCGCTGCTGTGAGGGACTCGAACCATATTCTCCCTTCCTCCTGCGCCTTCACATGCCGTCTGGTGAAAACACAATGTATTCATGTGAATTCATGCCGCAGTCGGCGGATGCCGTACAGGGCCGCGGCAAGCAGGCCTGAGGTCAGTGCCACTGTGACGGGCGACGTGCAGGTGCCGGGTAGCTGGAACACCACTAGGTCCAGGCAACTGGTGCTGGCGCGGCGCATCAGCAAGTACGCCGCTACGGTCAGACCTGCCCAGACGATGAAAGTGACGAGGAAGGCCGCGGCAAACCGGCGGGTCAGCAGGAAGCTCAGCACCCCGACCGTCAGGAGAAACGCGAAGTTCACCTGGATGGCCAGCCACCAGTTCAGGCGGGTACTCACGGGGGCCAGCGCTGCGTAGAGGGCGAAGGCCAACGCGAAGACCACATAGAGGCCCAGGGCGTGTCGGGAGACGTACCGCGCGGTGCCGCCGGGCGTCAACGTGATCCAGGCCTGCAGACCGAACAACTTCAGGGATTCGTAATGCAGCAGCGCTGCCGTGACGGTCAGCAGGGGAATCCAGGGCAGCAGCAGGGTGGGAATCAGGCCGTTGCCAGGATTGATGATGTTGAGCAGCAGCAGCGTGCCCGCAGCCGCCAGACTGCCCGTGAGCCAGGTGCCCATCAGTGCACCCGCCGGAGGTACGGTGCGGCTGGGCAGTGTTCCTGACCCTGCACCTCGAACGCCCGCTGCACGTCACTGCTGATCACACTGTCCTCCATGGCGCCCAGGCGGCTGAGGGTACTCAGGGCCTGGAGATCCCCGCTGAGATAGGTCTTCCAGAGCGCCTGCTCCTGCTCCAGATCGAGGCGCGCACCGAACTGGCGGATGCAGGCCCATTCCTGCGCGAGATCTCGCCGCTCGTCCCGCACGGGCACCATGCGGGTGAATGCCAGTCGGGCCAGAGCGGCCGGGTTGGCAGTCTGACGCCGTTCCGGCAACAGGAGGACCGGCGCGTCTGCCGTCCGCCAGGTGGGTGTGGTCAGGAAGGGCACCTCCACGACGTGCAGGTCGGCAATCCGCAGGTACGAGGTGAGGGCCTGCACGTCCGGGAGGGACCGGGCCGACACGAACAGGGTGCTCTGCCCCACCCGGCTCGGCGCGTGCAGAGTCTCGGGTGCCTGCAGGGCCGCCGTGACGGCCATCCGGCGGTAGGTCATCTGATCGTACAGACGCCCTGGCACCTGCGTCACCAGTAGCGCGAGCGCGGCAAGGGCCAAGGCGGCGGGTCCCGCCCCCCGAGTGGGCGGCCGCATGGTGGCGCCAGCCCAGTACAGCGCACCAGACGCGATCAGGGTCAGGAGCGTCAGAAGGCCCGTGACCAGAAGCAGGCGGTCCATGCCGAACGTGTCCGACAGGGCCACGCCTGCCGGTAACCGCTGCAGGAAGTTCCCCGCTGGAAACACCACGAACGGCAGCGCCAGGGCGGTCAGCAGCAGTGCGGCGGTCCACACGGGGCCGCGGGCCAGCCAGACGACACTGCTGGCCACCGAAACGACGGTGCACAGTTGCAGGACGTTCAAGGCTAACTGCAGCGCTGTGGCAGGCGTCACCGATATAAGTAGACTCCGCACCGTGAACAGGGTGACCAGTGACGGCAACAGCACACTGAAGGTCGTCACGCCGAGCAGTGCCAGCGCGTACGCGACCGCACGCGTGACTGGTCGTACCCCGAGCACAGTCTCCAGTTCACCCGTGCCGTGCCGGTGGAACGTCAGGAGGCGGTACCCGCCGTACAGCCACACGAACGGCGTCACGAGCAGGAGGGTGCGGCGGCACAGCACTTCCGTGTACGCCGTCAGGGACCCTGCCGGGGAGAGGTGGTCCTCAACGGCGTACAGCAACCCCACCAGGATCAGGAGGATGGGAAGCCCGGCGCGGACAGCCACCTCCACTTCACGGCGAATCAGCAACCCAACGTTACGCCTGGAGAAATGCAAGGTACGCCTCCTCCAATGTGGGCGACAGGGCCGCCGCGTCCGGCGTGGGCGGCGCGTCCGCAATCTGCCGGATGTGCAGGCGTTCACCTTGGCGGCTGAAACTGATGATGGACGGATCCTGCCCGATCTCCGCGTTATAGCCTCAATCGCCCGAAAACCCCCGTTAAGGGCTTAAACGCCGTGCCAGTCAGTCCCGAAGGCGGCCCAGATCGAAGTGGTATCGCCCAAAGGGGTTGATGTGCTTGC
>NZ_BAAADB010000010.1 GCF_039522025.1 Deinococcus depolymerans
TGGTTCATGACTGGGGTGAAGTCGTAACAAGGTAACTGTACCGGAAGGTGCGGTTGGATCACCTCCTTTCTATAGGTTCCACATCTCTTCCCACCCAGCCACGCGTGGCTGGCAAGCGCTGCTCTCCTCTGGCCCGGTCTTCCAAGACCGGGCCAGCGTCTTTTGTGCTGCCGCGTTTCCCTTCGGTTTCGTCGACAACCCGGCGTGTTTCCGGGTTGCCAACGTCACGTCCGGGGGAGGTGCTGCTCCGGGTCATACGGATTCCGTTTGTTTCGCCTACAATCCGGAACTTCACCGGATTGCCGACTCCACGTCCGGAACCCGCCCAGCTCCCACTCGCTTCGTTCGGATTGAACGGGCTGCAAAGCCCATTCAATCGGAGTCCGTATCAGGTGCCCTGCGGGGTCTCGTTCCAGGCGTGGACCAGCAGGCTCTGCACGTCCTGCGCGCCCTGGTCCTGCAGGCCGCTGACCTCCTGCTCGAGCAGTTTGATCGCCCGGCGGAAGGCCTGCCGGTCAAGGTCCGGCAGGCCGCGTTCCACGTTCCAGCGGCGCAGTTCGCAGGTCAGGATTGCCAGTTCGAAGGGGTTGCCGCTCACCAGGATCTCGGTGACGCGGCGGTGACGGGCGGCCCACTGCCGGGGCAGGTTCAGGCTGCTGGTCTTCAGTGAATCCAGCAGCGCCGGCATGTCACGGGCGGTCAGGGCGGCGCGCATTCCGGCGATGTCGGGCGCGGCAACCGGCACGAAGGCCTTGCTGGTGGTATTCGCGAACTCGACCTGATAGTAGGCGTGCGCCTGACCGGACAGGGGACGCAGGCAGGTGCCACGCACCACACCAATACCGTAGGGGGGAAGAACGACGCGGTCACCGGGTTGAAAGGCGGTCTGCTTCAAGGTGTCACCTCTTGAGGCGTGCTGGCCGTGCTCTGAAGCTTGCTCTGTACCCACGGGCGGCGTGGGGCCGGCGGAACAGTCACCAGAACGCAAACCGGCCCGGCATGAAAGCGGGGCCGTGTCGGTTCAGGGGTGTTCCAGGAAGCTGCTGCCAAGGGCGCGTGCAGTCACGGGTTGGGGTGGAAGCCTCCGGGGCTGCATACCGGCCATCATACCGAAAATCACCCGGAAATGCACGTAAGGTCACTTTTATGCGGCCCTGCACGCACCTCAGGCCGCGTCACGGTTCCCGGGGAGGGCCATCAGGGCGTCCAGGCTGAGGGCCAGCAGCGCTGCCAGCACCGCCCCGCTCAGCACCAGCGCCGTGTTCTGCTGCGACAGGCCGTTGATGATCGGTTCGCCCAGCCCGCCCGCCCCGAGGGCCGCGCCGACCGTGGCCGTCCCGACGTTGTACACCGCGCTGGTCCGGACGCCCGCCAGGATGACCGGGCGGGCCAGCGGCAACTCGACGCGCCACAGCCGCTGCCCCGCGCTCATGCCCATGCCGCGCGCGGCGTCCAGCGCCCCCGGCGACACCGCCTGCAGGCCCACCACGGCGTTGCTGACGACCGGCACCAGTCCGTAGGCGATCAGGCCCAGCAGCGTGGGTGCCCAGCCGAAGCCCAGGACCGGCACGGCCAGTGCCAGCACCGCGAACGTCGGGACGGTCTGCCCCAGGCCCACCAGCGTTTCCGAGAGCTGCCGCAGCGCGTCCCGGCCGGGGCGGGTGACGGCCACGGCCAGCGGCAACCCCAGTGTCAGCACGACCACGCTGGACAGCAGCACCAGCCCCAGGTGAGTCAGGGTCAGCTGCCACAGCGGGCGTTCGGGTGTGCCGACCTCGCCCAGACCGAGCGGGTCGATCAGGGCGGGCAGCACGCCGGGAATCAGGCACAGCAGCAGCAGCGCGGGCCACATGAGCGCCGCCCACCGCCCACCCCGGCCGCCCCTCAAGGACGCTCCGGCCCGGACGCCCGCAGGTCGGCCCAGCCGACCGTCCCGACCGGCTGTCCGCCGCGCGTGACGGTCAACCGGTCCGTGCCCTCGCGCAGCAGCACGGCCAGGGCGCTGCGGGCGTTTAGGGTGTCCTCCACCGCCACGGCCGGCAGGGGAGAGGCCCCGTCCAGCGCCGCCATGAACCGGCCCACCGGCTGCCCGGCCAGCTGCCGCAGCGCGGCGTCCTCTCCCAGAAACTGCCGCACGAAGTCACTGACGGGCCGGTGAATCAGGTCGTCGGGCGTGCCGAACTGCTCCAGTCGCCCGGCGTTCATCAGGGCCACGCGGTCCCCGAGCCGCAGCGCCTCGTCGATGTCGTGCGTGACCATCACGACCGTCTTGCGCAGCCGCCGCTGGATATCGCGGAAGGCGTCCTGAAGGCGGTCGCGGGCCAGCGGGTCCAGCGCCCCGAACGGCTCGTCCATCAGCAGCACCGGCGGATCGGCCGCCAGCGCACGCGCCACGCCCACCCGCTGCGCCTGCCCGCCCGACAGTTCGCCCGGCCGTTTGTGCCGGAAGGTGTCCGGGTCCAGGCCCACGAGGTCCAGCAGTTCGTCCACGCGCGCGGCGGTGGCCCGCCGGTCGCGGCCCAGCAGGTCCGGGACGGTTGCCACGTTCTGCGCGACGTTCAGGTGCGGGAACAGCCCCACCTGCTGAATCACGTACCCGATGCCCCGGCGCAGCGCCTCGGGTTTCAGGGCGCGGGTGTCCTGGCCGTTCAGCCGCACCTGCCCGCCGCTGGGTTCGATCAGGCGGTTGATCATGCGCAGCGTGGTCGTCTTGCCGCAGCCGGACGGCCCCAGCAGCGCCGTGAGTTCCCCGTCCGGGAAGGTGAGGTTCAGGTCCTGCACGGCGAACGAATCGCCGAAACGTTTTTCAAGGTGATGCAGTTCGATCATGCGGCCCTCCCCAGGCGCCGTGCGAGCAGGCTCTCCAGGCCGCGCAGCGCCGCGTCGACCGCCACGGCCAGCAGCGCCGCCGGCACGGCCCCCAGCAGGATCAGGTCGGTCGCGGCACTCTGGAGGCCCTTGAAGATGTACGTGCCCAGCCCGCCCGCCCCGATCAGCGCCGCGACGGCCGCCACGCCCACCAGCAGTACCGCCGCCTGCCGCACCCCGCTGAGCCACACCGGCAGTGCCAGCGGCAGCTGCACCCGCCAGAAGCGTTGCGAGGCGGTCATGCCCATGCCGCGCGCCGCGTCCACCGCGCCGGCCGGCACGCCCCGCAGCGCCACCACACCGTTGCGCAGCACTGGCAGCAGCGCGTACAGCGTCATGGCACTCAGGGCCGGGGCGACCCCGATGCCGCTGACCCCCGCCTCACGCAGGGCCGGGAAGGCGTTCGCCAGCGCCGAGAGCGGCGCGATCAGCAGGCCCAGCAGCGCCAGACTGGGAATGGTCTGAATGGCGTTCGCGGCGCCCAGTACCGCCCCCGCCACCCGTTCGCGCCCGGACGCCCACACGGCCAGCGGTGCCCCGATCAGGAGCGCCAGTCCCAGCGCCGTGCCCACCAGCCGCAGGTGCTGCGCGAGTTCCTGCACCCAGCGCGGCCCCTCGCTGCGGCCCTCGACCAGCACGGACCAGTCCGCCAGGGTGCCGGTCAGCAGCAGCGCCGCCAGCCCCGGCAACCACGCCCATCCGGCCGCGCGTGGACCGCCGCACAGCCGCGCGCCGTACACCGCTACGCCCGCCCCCAGCAGGGTCAGCCACGCGCCGCTGGCGGCACTTGCCCGCGCGAACTCCGCCTGACCGACCAGCGCCGCGCCCGTGCGCGTACCCAGCAACCACACGGCCAGCAGCAGCGCCAGCGTGGCCGGCACCCAGGTCAGCGCCGGCCGCCAGCGGGCCGCCGCCAGTGGAAGCAGCGCCAGCACCAGCAGCGCAGCCGTCCAGGCCAGGGGCAGCCGCAGGTACTCGCCCGGCGCCAGACGGTTGGGCCGCAGCAGCACCCACGGCAACCACGCGCCCGCAAGGACCGGCAGGGCCGCCAGCACCAGCACCGCCTGCACGTCACCCCGCGCGCCACCTGGGCGGCTGGCAGCAGAGGGGGCGGGCTGCCCTGCGTCACCCACCCCCCCACGTCCGGCACCGCTCATGAACGGAGCGGCCCTGCACCGCAGACGTACGTCACGGCGCTTACTTGATCAGGCCCTTGGCCTTCAGGTACTCCTGCGCCACGGCCTGCGCCGTGCGGCCCTCCAGCGCCACCTTGGCGTTCAGTCCCTGCATCGTCGACTGCGACAGCGTGGCGAAGGTCCTGTTCAGCAGCGCCTCGATCTGCGGGTTGGCCTTCAGGGTCGCCGTGCGGATGATCGGGGAGGGCTGGTACACCGCCTGCGCACCCTTGGGGTCCTTCAGGGCCACCATCTTCAGCGCCGCCAGCGTGCCGTCCGTGCCGTAGGCCATCGCGGCGTTCACGCCGTTCGTGCCGTTCGCGGCGGCCTGCTGCGTCTGGGGCGGCGTGGCGCCCGCCAGGATCAGCTTCTGATCGGCCTTCAGCTTGAAGCCGTACGCTTCCTCGAAGGCCGGCATGGTGTCGGGGCGGTTGAAGAACTCCGGGCTGCCTGCCAGTTTCAGTTTCCCGCCGCCGTTCACGTAGCGGGCGAGGTCCGCGACCGTGTTCAGCCGCGCGCTTTTCGCCAGAGCCTCGGGCACCGCGATCACCCAGGTGTTGTTCACGGCGGCCGGCTTGAGCCACGTCACGCCGTTCCGGCTGTCCAGCTGCCGCGCCAGCCCGTAGATGGTGCCGGTGTTGCCCGCCTGCTTGGCCGTGATCTTCGCCTTCGGGAACAGGTACACCGCGTTCCCGGTGTACTCGGGGTACACGTCGATCTCGCCCGCCAGCAGCGCCTTGCGGTTCACGCCGGTATCGCCGAGGTTCGTGCGGTCGGTCACGTCCAGCCCCGCGTTCTTGAGCGTCAGGACGATCATCTGCCCCAGGATCTGCGCTTCGGGGTCCAGTTTGCTGCCCACCACGATGGATTTCGCGGCGGCAGCGCCGGACAGGGCGGCGCCGAGAAGGAGGGCCGGCAGAAGTAGGGTGCGGGTCATACGGTCAACGTACCCGCCGCTCCCGGTCATCACCGGTAGGGCAGGTCACAAAACCCGCGGGCATCTAAAGACTTCTTAAACCTGTCCGCCCACGGCCCGCGCGCCGCTCAGCGGCCCTGGCTTTCATCGAGGCCCACCCCGAAGCCCTGATCCAGCAGCGCCTCGTTGTACGTGCGGAACGCCAGCATCGTCTGGGTGCGCGTGATGCCCTCGACCTTGCGCAGGTGCCCGGTCACCACGTCGTCCAGGTCCTCGTAGCGGGCCAGTTTCAGGATCGCCACGATGTCCCACTCGCCCGTCACGGAGTACACCTCACGCACGCTGGGCACGCCCGCCAGCGCCTCGGCCGTCTCCTGCACCCGCTGCCGCTCTGCCTGCACCATCACGATTGCCGTTACCATGCCCGCCATTGTGCGCCCACACCGGCCCCCGCCGCACCTGCCTGACCGTTCGTTCGGGGACGTTCCGCCGCCCCGCCGGCGCGTATTGTGCAGACATGACCGCACCCGCCGCCGCGCCCAAGCCTGCCCCCACGCCACGCGAGCAGCTCCTGAACCGCATCCAGCGCGATATCCCCATCACCCGGCGCCCCTACGCCGTCATCGCCCAGGACGTCGGCCTGAGCGAGGCCGAGGCCCTGAGCATCCTGCGCGAGGTGAAGGCCGAGGGCGTGCTGCGGCAGGTCAGCGCCATCTTCGACACCCGCACCCTGGGCTACCAGAGCAGCCTCGTGGCCGCCGTGCACGACGAGGACCAGCTCGATGCCGGCGCCGAGATCGTGAACGCGCACCCCGGCGTCAGCCACAACTACAAACGCAACCACGACTTCAACCTCTGGTACACCATCGCCGTGCCGCCCGAGAGTGACCTCGAGGCGCACGTGCAGAAACTCCACGAACTCAGCGGCGCGCGCCTGACCCGCCTGATGCCCACCCTGCACCTGTTCAAGATCGGCGTGGAATTCGACATGACCGGCAAGGAAGACTGGAACGCCAAGGCCAAACCCCAGTACACCAGCGAGCAGCGCAACATCGGCTACCAGGTGACGGACCTCGACCGGGCGTTCGTCACGGAATTCCAGAAGGACCTGCCCGTCACCGAGGAACCCTACGCCGACGCCTGCGCCGCGCTGGGCCTGAGCATCGAGGAGGTCGCCGCGCACGCCGAGAAGATGAAGGCCGCCGGCGCGCTGCGCCGCGTGTCCGCCGTGTTCCGCCACCAGAAGGCCGGCTTCACCTTCAACGCCATGGGCGTCTGGGCCGTCCCGCAGGAGAATGTGGCCGAGGTGGGCCGCCAGATGGCCGAGTTCAAGGCCGTCTCGCACTGCTACCTGCGCCCCACCTACCCCGAATGGCCCTACACCATCTTCACGATGGTCCACGGCCGCAGCAAGGAAGAAGCCTTCGGGAAGATCAGTGCCATCGAGCAGGAAGTCGCGCAGGGCGTCGACCACGCCATCCTGTACTCCACCAAGGAATACAAGAAGGTGCGCCTGGAATTCTACAAACCGGAATTCTACGACTGGGCGAAAAAACACCTCGGTACCGAGGCGTAACCAGGGGAACGGGTGGCGGTCAGTACACGACCCTGACCCACTGCCCGCTCAGGCACAACGCAAAGAACCGCCCCACGTTACGGGGCGGTTCTTTTGCCGTGCGGGCGCTTACAGCACCAGCAGGATGGGCTGTTCCAGCGTCCCGGCCACCTGCGCCAGGAAGTGCGCGGCGTGGGCGGGGTTCACGTCGCCGTTCAGGGTCAGGGCGGCGCGGCCGTCCTGCACGCGGCCCACGCTGAGCGTCAGGGTGTGCGGGAAGTGCAGGTCGTCCAGGCCGTGCGCGCCGGCGTCCACGACCAGCAGGTCCGGGGTGCCGTCATGCGCGGTGCCCAGCTGCGCCAGCGCGTCGCGCAGGCTGCCGGTCCCGACCGTCCGGGCGTCGCTGTCGCCCTGCACGGCCACGCTGCCCAGGCCCAGGGTATCCGCGTGACGCTGTGCGGCGCGGGCCACCAGCAGGCCCAGCGGAAGGTCCTGTTCCAGCGCGGCGCTCACCTGACGTTGCAGGTCACGCAGCGCCGCCACGTCGGCGTCGCGGCGCAGGTACGCTCCGAACCACACGGCGTTCGCCGGGGCGGCAGCGGGCGCGTGGGCGACGGCCGTGACCGGCGCGACCAGCACGGTCGGTTCGGCGTCGGGTTCGGTGACGTCGGGTTCGGTGGCCTCGCTGACGGTGCCGACAGGCTCTGCCTGGGCGACCGGCTCCTCGGCGGTGACTTCGGGCTCGGGCGCGGCGACGGCGGGCGTCTCCTCGACCCCGGGTTCCGTCACCTGGGGTTCCGCCGCGATTTCGGACCCTGCGGCAACTTCAGTGGCTGCGGCCACTTCGGGTTCCGCCGTGGCTGCGGCCGCCTCGTCCGGGGTCGTGTCCGGGGTCGTGGCGGTCTCCTCGACCTCGGCCGGCACAGGCTCCCCAGCGGGTTCCTCGTACGCCGGGACGACGGCGGGCTCCGCGTGGTCCGCGTGGTCCGGTTCGGCCACCGGTTCGGCCATTGGTTCGGCAGGGGCGGGCAGGTCGGCCTGCGGGGCCTCCACGAACGCCGGTTCGGTCTGCGGGGCCTCCACGGCGTCCGCCGCCTCGGCCGTCACCGGAACGGGCTCCCCGGTGTCCGCCGAGAGGCTCCCGGGCTCGGTTGACAGCCCGGTCGACGCGGCGGGCTCGGTCCAGGCGTGATCCTGCGCCTGACGGCCGTCCGTCCAGGCGGGCGCGGCGTCGGGCGCGGCGTCGGGCGCGGGGGCGGGTTCCGGCGCCGGTTCGGCCGCGACCGGTTCGGTCAGGGCAGGCTCGGGCATGGTGGACTCGGCCGCCACAGGTGCAGCGGGTTCCGGCGTGACGGGCGCGGCCTCCGGCGCCGGCTTCTGGTACAGGCGGGAGAGCAGGCTGCCCAGCCCGGCGGCCAGCCCGGTCGCCGCGGCGGCCTCGGCCACAGGGGCCGGGGCGGGGGTCGGCGCGGGAGCGGGCGTCTCCCCGGCCGTCCCCGCTGCCGGGGTGAAGGCCGGCAGGGTGGGTTCCGGCGCGGCCGGGCTCACGTCCGGCAGGGGTGCCGACTCGGCCAGGGGTGCCGGGGCCGGTTCGGGCGTGTGGGCGGGCGTGCCCCAGTTCCAGCTGCCGGCGGTCGCGGCGGGTTGCGGCGCCTCGGCGGGCGGCTCGGTGGGGGCCGCGGCGGCCTGCGGGGCCTCGAAGCGGGGGGCGTTCTCGGCCGGCGTCCCGAACGCCGGCGTGACGCCGGGCGCGTCCATCGTCACCGGCGCGGCGACATGCACGGGTTCAACTGGCGCGGCGCTGTCCTCGTCTTCCAGTTCGAATTCCAGGTCCTCGTCCTCCAGGCTGCTGCCGGCCGGGGTGGCGGGCACCTGCGGGGACGTGGCCGTGCGGGCCTGCTCGACGAAGGCCGTGATGTCAGTATCCACACCCGCGCGGCTGAGCATGTCGGCGTTCATGCCGGCCCTGTTCAGCATGTCGGCGCTGGGAATCTCGTCGCCGGTCCAGTCGGCAGGGGTGGGGTCCACCGGGGTGCTGGGCGGGTCTTCCTCGCCACTCATGACGCGGGACAGGTAATTCAGGATGTCCTGTTCGACGATCATGCCGCCGTTCCCGGTCCCCTTGAGGTTCTGCCAGTCAATCCCGTTCGCTTCCGCCAGAATTTTGGCGAGCGGAGCAATCCGATCCATTCAATTCCCCCTTTGTGCGCCCCATTGTAAGGGACGCCTGTGCGCCCCGACGCCACGGTTCGGCACCGCCCCACAGGGGGGCGGCGCGGAGGCCGGGCGAGAGACCAGCGTGAGCATTGTTGCAGGGTGACGAATCGCTTCTGACAGCGTTCTTTCACGCCCCACAGGGCCGGGCGGGCCGGGGCCATCTGCCGCTGGTGAACAGATGCGTGGCGGTGCTACGCTGGTGGGCGGTACCGCGCTTCCCGGCGCCCCCCGCCCCCCCGCTCCGGCCGGGTCCGGGCGGCCCGGAAGTGCGGCAGAACACAGGAGTCATATGCTGATACTTGAGGAGATGCAGTCGCGCGGGCACGAGGCCCTGACCTTGCTGCACCACGCCCCCAGCGGCCTGCGCGCCGCGCTGGCCATCCACTCGACCGTGCTGGGACCCGCCATCGCGGGCGTGCGCCTGCGTGAACAGGACGAGGAACTGGCCATCCGGGGCGCCCTGGCCCTGTCCGAGAGCCTGACCCTGAAGGCCGCGCTGGCCGGCCTGAACTACGGCGGCGGCGCCTGCGTGCTGCTGATGCCGGAAAGCGGCGTCGAGGACCCCCACGCCAGAGAAGCGCTGTTCCGCGCACTCGGCCGGCAGGTGCGGCCCATGGAGTCCCGCGTGGTGCTGACCGAGGACATCGGGGTCAGTCCGTCCGACATCGCCTTCGTGGCCCAGGAGACCCGGTCCACGCTCGGCATGCACACCGACACCAGTTCCGTCACCGGCTACGGCGTGTACCGGGGCATGAAGGCCGCGGCCCGCCACGCCCTGGGCTCCGAGAGCCTGCGCGGCGTGCGCGTGGCGATCATGGGTGTCGGCGCGGTCGGCCGCGCCCTGGCCGGGCACCTGCACCGCGAGGGCGCACGCCTGACCGTCGCGGACGACCGCCCGGAACGCGCGCAGGCCCTGGCGGATGAGCTGAGCGGCGTGACCGTCGTCGGCTGCCAGGAACTGCTCGACGTGCCCTGCGACATCCTCGCGCCCTGCGGGTACGGGCACACCATCCGCAGCCAGGACGTGCCCCGGCTGCAGTGCCGCCTGATCGCGGGCGGCGAGCACCACCCCCTGACCCGCCGGGGCGAGGAGGCCGTCAAGGAGGCCGGCATCGTGTACATGCCGGACTTCGCGATCAACTCTGCCGGGCTGATCGCCGCGGCCACCGGCCTGGACGCCGGGCAGGCCGCCGAGCGCGTCTACCAGACCGTCAACCGCATCACGGCCGTCGCCGAGCAGTACGGCAAGGCCCCGCACGTCGTGGCGCGCCGCATGGCCGAGCGCCGCATCGACCTGATCGGCAGCCTGGGCGCCTGCGCCGCCAGCAGCGGCCCCCGCAGCCTGGGAGGCCGCGCGTGAGCGTGCCCTTCATGATCGGCGTGGCCGGCGGCTCCGGCAGCGGCAAGACCACCGTGACCCGCCGCGTGATCGAGACGGTCGGGCGCGAGGGCGTGGCCGTCCTGAACCAGGACAACTACTACCGCAACCAGGACGACATCCCCTTCGAGTCGCGCCTGAAGACCAACTACGACCACCCGGCCGCGTTCGACTGGGCGCTGCTGCGGGAACACGTGGACGCGCTGCTGTCCGGCGTGCCCATCGACATGCCCGAGTACGACTTCACGCGCCACACCCGCTCCAGCGAGACCACCACCGTCCTGCCCGGCCCGGTCGTGGTGCTCGAGGGGTTCTTCGCGCTGTACGACGAGGCGCTGCGGGCCCGCATGCACCTGAAGGTCTTCGTGGACGCCGACGCGGACGTCCGTTTCATCCGCCGGCTGCTGCGCGACACGCAGGAACGCGGCCGCACCCCCGAGAGCGTGATCGAACAGTACCTCGAGTACGTGCGCCCCATGCACCTGAGCTTCGTGGAACCCACCAAACGCTACGCGGACGTGATCATCCCGCACGGCGGCATGAACGAACCCGCGCTGGACATGCTCGCCGCCCGCATCCGCAGCACCATCTGAAGCCGGCGGGCGCGGCCCGTCGTCCGCCTTCCGGTGGACGACGCGGTCCCCGACCGCCGCGCACCATGGGCCGCGCCCCGCCCGAACGTCCACCGCCCCGCCCCCATTCCTCCCCTTAGGATGTGCCTGTGACCGACGCTGCCCCCACCCGCGACGCCCCCGCCCAGAGCGGCATGACCGTCCCGCCGCCGTCGCGGCACCCCTGGACGCCCGCCCTGCTGGGCCTGATCCTGCTGTCCCTGATCCCGGCGCTGCTGCTGGCCGCCGGGCGCGTGAACTACGAACGCAGCGAGAAGACCGCCGCCCTGGTCATGGACTACCCGGCGGTCGTGTCGCAGGCCCACCGGTTCGGGCAGACCCCGCAGGCCCTGCTCGACCACTACCAGAAACTGGGCGTGAACAGCGTCGCCGTGTACGAGGACGTCGTGGGCAACCTGGTGCAGCGCGGCGAGGTGTACCAGCGCAGCGGCGCGGACCTGAAAGCCGACTTCCCGGACGCACCCGTCAACCCGCAGAGCATCTACCTGCGGTCCCTGACGCCCGGCGTGGCCGAGGCGCTGCCCGCCCGGTACACCATCCCCACCCGGCAGGTGCAGGCCGGCGGGTTCACCTGGACCGAGTGGCCCACCGACCCCACCTTCCTGCCCACCGGCCCGAACGCCGCGCTGATCAGCGAACTGAAGGCCAGGGGGTTCATGATCGTGTACCGCCCCTACGCCGACGACGCCCTGCGCGACCCCGGCGCGGACTGGCCGGACGTGCCGTTCATCGCCTTCAACGGCGAGGAAATCATCGGGGCGCGCACGCCGGAGCTGCTGGAGAAGATCAACGAACGCATGGGCCGGCGCATTCCCGCGCTGATCGAGGCGACCCCGCAGCGCGGCCTGGACACCCTGATCGCCACGCACGGCGCGGCCCGCACCTTCAGCGTGAACCCCGCCTGGCAGACGCGCCTGGACCCGATCACGCTGGCCAGCAAGTACAACCTCGCGGCCCGCGAACGCTCCATGCGCCTGCTGTACCTGCGTCCCTACCCCACCATCAACGAGACCGACGCGCTGCTCACGCGGACCGTCACGCTGCTGGGCAAGTCCGGCGTGAAGATCACCGAGCCGGTCATCACGCCCTTCACCGAGAACGTCACGCTGCGCGTCCTGAGCCTGATCGGGCCGCTCGCGGCGCTGCTGCTGCTGGGCCTGAGTTTCCCGCTGGTCCGCCTGGGCCTGCTGGTCGCCGCCGCGAGCGGCGCGCTGGCGCTGGGCCTCAACCGCTTCGATCCCTTCGCGGGCGGCGCGCTGATCGCCGCCGTGACCTTCCCCGCACTGGGCCTGGTGCTGCGCCGCGCCCGCGTCACCGACTGGTTCATCGCGACCGGCCTGAGCCTGTGCGGCGTGCTGTTCGTCTCGGCGCTCGGCGCGAACCGCGACAGCGTGCTGGGCCTCGAACCGTTCCGGGGCGTGGGCCTGACCCTGGCGCTGCCACTGCTGCTGGTCGCCCTGAGCTTCCTGCCCCGCCAGGACCTGCGCCAGACCGCGCGGGACATCTACAACGCGCCCATCAAACTGGGTGACGTGGTCGTGATGGGCCTGGCGCTGGCCGTGTTCGCGCTGGTGTTCCTGCGGCGCGGCAACGCCACCGGTGCCAGCGTCAGCGACACCGAGGCGAAGATCCGTCAGGACCTGCAGGACAGCCTCGTGCGTCCGCGCTTCAAGGAGATGGCCGGGCACCCGCTGGGCCTCATCGGCCTGAGCGGCGCGCTGCCCGGCTACTTCGGCGCGATGCTGATCCTGGGCGGCGTGGTCGGCCAGGCCAGCATCCTGAACACCTTCTCGCACTTCCACACGCCGCTGCTGATCAGCGCCACCCGCTGCTTCCTGGGCCTGGGCGTCGGACTGATCGCCGGTCTGATCGGCATCTGGGTCGTCCGCACGGCGCTGCGCCTGTGGCACACGTACGGCACGCGACCGGTGAACGCATGACCCGCACCACCGTCACCGTCAGCGGCTACTACGGCTTCGGGAACACCGGCGACGAGGCCATCGCCCTGGCCATCACCCGCGAACTGCGCAAGTACAGCGCCGAGCCGCTGCTGCTGTCGAACACCCCCGCCGAGACCGCCCGCACCTACGGCTGCCTGAGCGCCGAACGCATGAAACCCGCCGCCGTGCTGGGCGCGCTGATGCGCTCGCGCGTGCTGCTGTCCGGCGGGGGCGGCCTGCTGCAGGACAAGACCAGCAGCCGCACCCTCACGTACTACCTGGCGATCATCCGCCTCGCGAAACTCATGGGCCGCCGCGTGGTCGTGTTCAACCAGAGCGTCGGCCCGCTGAGCGAACAGGGCGGCCGGCGCGTGGCCCGCGCGCTGCGCGGCGTGACCGTCATCGTGCGCGACCAGGGCAGCCTGGACACCCTGGGCAGCCTGGGCGTGCGCGCCGAACTGGGCGGCGACCCCGCCCTGCTGCTGAGTGCCGCGCCCGCCACCCGCGACCTGAAACGCGTGATCGTCGCCCCGCGCGGCGACGTGACCGACGCCACCGAGAAACTCAGGGACGTCATCCGCCGCCTGCAGGCCGAGGGCCGCCACGTCACCGCCCTGAGCTTCATGCCCGACCACGACGACGAGGCCGCCCACAGCCTCGGCGCGAACGACGTGATCAGCACCCGCGACCCGCAGGTCGCGCTGGACGCCATCGCCGCCAGCGGGTACGTGATCGGGGTGCGCCTGCACGCCGTGATCCTGGCCGCCGCGACCGGCACGCCCTTCACCGGCGTCGCCTACGACCCCAAGGTGCAGGGCTTCTGCGCCGACGCCGGCGCGCCCGCCCACCCCACCGACCTGAACGCCGAACAGGTGGCCGAGGAAGCCCTGCGGCGCGTCGTGCCCGACTGGAACGCCGTCGAGGACATGAAACTCAGGGCCGCGCAGAGCTTCGGCCGCGCCCTGAACCGCTAGGCCCATGATCCGCCCGGACTACCGCCCCCCCGACGGGCACCGCCGCCTGCTGCTGCACGTCGCCTGGGACGGCGCACCCTACGCCGGGTGGCAGTCCCAGCCCGCGCTGCCCAGCGTGCAGGACACCCTGCACGGCGCGCTGGCCCGGCTGGGCGGCGGGGAGTTCCGGCCGGTCGCGGCCGGCCGCACCGACGCCGGCGTGCACGCCGAGGCCATGCCCGCCCATGTGGACGTCCCGGACACCTTCCGGGTGCCCGCCCCGAAACTGGCCCGCGCCCTGAACGCCCACCTGCCCCCCACCGTGGCCGTCCTGCACGCCGCCGACGCGCCCGCCGGGTTCCACGCGCGGTTCTCGTGCACCGAGCGGCAGTACGTGTACCGCCTGCTGGTCCACCCGCAACGGCACCCGCACTGGCACGGCCGCGCCCTGCACGTCCCGCAACCCCCGGACCCGGACGCCATGAACGCCGCCGCCGCCACCCTGACCGGCACGCACGACTTCGCGGCGTTCGCCACCCAGGAGGACCGCCAGACCGTGCGCGAACTGAGGCTGCTGCGCGTGCAGCCCGGCCCGCTGATCTGGGAAATCCATGTGCACGGCGAGAGCTTCCTGCGGCACATGGTGCGCGGACTGGTCGGCACGCTGCTGCTGGCCGGGCAGGGCCGCCTGAGCCCCACGCAGGCCGAGGGCATCCTGCACTCGCGGCAGCGGTCACAGGCGGGCGCAAACGTGCCCGCGCACGGCCTGTCCTTCACCGGCGCCCGCTATGAGGGCTTTCCGGAGATCGGGTCCGCATGACCCATGACCCGCACGCCTTCACCGGCCCGCGCCCCCCGCACGACGGCGGCCAGGGCACCGTGCGCGGCGGACTGGTCGGCTGCGGTCCCCTGAGCGCCGCGTGCCTGCTGCGGTGGCACGCCGCCCGGCTGGACCGGCCCCTGCCGCCGCGCGACGCCCTGGCCGCCGAACTGCTGACCGCCCAGCGGGCCTTCATCGTCCCCGCGACCGGCGGGCAACGCGCCGTGCTCCCGTGGGACTGGCTGAGCGGCACGAACGACTGGTTGCGCGCACAGGGCCTTCCGCTGCGGGCACGCGGCCTGTGGGGCGTGCGCCGGGCCGACGCGCTGGAACGCCACCTGCACCGCCTGTTCACCGCCGGGACGCCCGCCGTGGGCCTGGAATTCAGCCCGCGCCTCCAGCATTACGGCCTGCTGAGCGCCTACCAGCCCGGCCCCACCCTGCGCGCCACGCTGCTCGTGGACGGCAGCGACCTGCACCTCGCGCCCCGCGTCGGCGTGGGCGGCGTGTTCTGGATCGAGGAGGGTGGGCCTACCCGAGCCGGACCCTGAGTTCCTGCGGGCCGCGCAGGACGAGGTTCGCCTTGAACGGGGGGTGGGGGTCGGTGACGGTCAGGTTCGGGAAGCGGCGGGCGAGCGCGGCGTACACTTCCGCGATTTCCAGGCGGGCCAGGGACGCGCCCAGGCAGTAGTGCGCGCCGGCGGCGAACGCGAGGTGCCGGGCACTGTTGGGGCGGTCCCAGTCGAGGCGGTCGGGGTCGGGGAACACGCCGGGGTCGCGGTTGGCGGCGGCCAGCAGGGTCTGAACGTGCGTGCCGGCGGGGAGGGTGAGGGGCTGGCCGTCCGCGCCGGTGGTGGTGAGGTCGCCGGCGAGGGTGCGCCCGTCGAGTTGCACGGGCGAGACGACGCGCAGCAGTTCGTCCGCGACGTTCGGGTGGTCGGGGCGGGCGACCAGGGCGGCCCACGCCTGGGGTTGCCGGGCGAGTTCCAGCAGGCCGCCGGGAATCAGGTTGCTGGTCGTCTCGTGCCCGGCGGCCAGCAGCAGCACGGCGTTCGAGAGCAGTTCGTCGCTGCTCAGGCGTTCGCCGCCGTCCTGCGCGGCGGCCATGGCGCTCAGCAGGCCGGGTTGCGGCTGGGCGCGCAGTTCGTCGGCCAGGTCGCGGAAGTACGTGCGCATCTCGCTCGCGTCCGCCTCGATGCGGGCCAGGAGGTCCGGGTTGCCTTCCGCGCCGCCCAGCAGGTCCGCGACGCTCTGGGTCCAGCGCATGAATTTCGCCTCGTCGTCGCCGCGCAGGCCCAGCATCCGCATGATCACGCGGGCTGGGAGCGGCGCGGCCAGTCCGGCGACGAGGTCCACGTCCCGGTCGGTGGGCAGGGCGTCCAGCAGATCGTTCAGGACCGCCTGCACCAGTTCGCGCTGCGCCTCGACCACGCGCGGCGTGAAGGCCGCCTGCACCAGCCCGCGCAGGCGTGCGTGCGAGGGGCCGTTGTGGAACAGCATCATGGGTTGCAGCAGCCGGGTGCCCTGCGTGTCGGCCGGCATCTGCGAGATCACGGCCCCCGAACGGGCCAGCGGGGAGCGCAGCACGGCGCTGTTCACGGCGTGCGACGTCACGAAGGTCATGCCCCACTCCGGCACGGGCAGCACCCCGGACGGGTTCAGGTCGCGCAGCGCCGCGTACGCCGGGTAAGGGTCCGGGATGGTCTGCGGGTACCACAGGGCCTGCACGGCCTCCTGCACGCGCTGCTGTTCGGGCGTGAACGCCACCTGGGTCGCCACCGGATTGGTCATGCCCCAGCGTGCGCCCCGGTCTACTCGACCCTCAAGCACCCGCGTCGAGTAGACGTGGCCGCCACTGCGCTACGCTGCGGACATGCCGCGAGCCTGGACGCGCCTGGACGACCCGCACGCCGCCCGGCTGGCCCTGAACCCCGCGTACACCGACCTGCTGCGCCTCCTGATGACCCGCGAGTGGACGGCCGCCCCGCTGGCCGCCGCCGCCGGGCAACCCCTGAACGCCGCGCACCACCGTCTGGGCCGCCTGCTGGCCGCCGGACTGGTGCGCGTGACGCGCCTGGAACCCCGCCGGGGGCGCCCGCTGCGGCACTACCGGGCCGTCAGTGAGGCCCTGCTGATCCCGTACCACCTGACGCGACTGGGCAGCCTGGAGGACCTGATCTCGCTGCACGAGGACACCTTCAGCGACCGGTTCCGGCACGCGGTCGTGCAGGCCGGGGTGCCGCTGGTCCGGCGTGAGGAGGACATCGCCGTGCGCCTGTACCGCCACGCGGGCGGCGTGGTCATGGACGTCACGCCCACCGCCGAGCATTTCGACCTGCGCGACCTGCTGCGCCCGGAAGCGCCCGCCCTGACCGTCGACTGGGGCGTGCTGCACCTGACCCGCGAGGACGCCAAGGCCCTGCAACGCGACCTGCACGACCTGATCGCCCGGTACGCGGGGCGGGGCGGCCCGCACCCGTACCTGTACCGCGTGAACCTCGCACCCGATCCCGGCGAGTAGAGAATAGGGAGCAGGAGGTGGAGGCGGGGAGGCCGATCCACTTCCCACTCCCTGCTGCCCGCTTACCCTCTGCGGGTCACGCCGTCCAGGGTCAGCAGCGGGCCGTACAGTTCGGGGCGGCGGTCGCGGAAGAAGCCCATCCCGGCGCGGAACTTGCGGGCCTCGGCGATGTTCAGGGTGTGGATCAGGGCGCCTTCCTCGGTCTCGGCCAGTTCCGCGACGATCTCGCCGGTGTAGTCGCTGACGAAGGTGTGCCCGTAGTACGTCTGGGTCAGGTCGCCCACGACCTCGGTCCCGATGCGGTTGGCGGCGGCCACGTAGGTGGAGTTGCTGACCGCGTGCCCGATCATGGCGCGCTGCCACATGTGGTGGCTGTTCGGGGTTTCCACCTCGGCCGGTTCACTGCCGATGGCGGTGGGGTACAGCAGGAAGTCCGCGCCCTGAAGCATCATCACGCGGGCCGTCTCCGGGTACCACTGGTCCCAGCAGATGCCCACACCCACGCGCCCATAGCGGGTGTCCCAGACCTTGAAGCCGGTGTCGCCCGGGTTGAAGTAGTACTTCTCCTCGTAGCCGGGCCCGTCGGGGATGTGCGTCTTGCGGTAGTTGCCCAGGATGGTGCCGTCCGCGTCGATGCACACGAGGCTGTTGTAGTGCGCCTGCCCGGCCTTCTCGAAGTACGACAGGGGCAGCACGACGCCCAGTTCGCGCGCCAGTTCCTGGAAACGCCCGATGAACGGGTGGCCCTCCAGCGGGTGCGCCAGCGCGAAGTACTCCTCGCGTTCCACCTGGCAGAAGTACAGGTTCTCGAACAGTTCCGGCAGCAGGATCACCTGCGCGCCCTGCGCGGCCGCGTCGCGCACGTGCTGGACGGCGCGGCTGACGTTGTCTTCGAGTTGATCCGTGACGTGCATCTGCACGACGGCCAGCTTCACGGTGTCGGGGGCTCTCATGCCCCCCACGCTACCGGATGGGCCGGGTGAGGATGGTGCGCCCCGCCTTCAGGCAGCCATGACCGGCCCCGGTCTGGCTAGCCCCCGGCGCCGTCCGGGGCGCGGGCGGCCTTTAGAGTGACCGTATGAAGTACGTTTCCACGCGCGGCATGCAGGACCTGGGGAGCTTCTCGGACGTGCTGCTCTCGGGACTCGCCCCGGACGGCGGGCTGGCCATGCCCCAGCGCATTCCGACCTTCACGGCCGCGCAGATCGGAGCGTGGCGCGGCCTGGGTTACGCCGACCTGGCGTTCGAGGTCATGCGGCCCTTCATCAGCGACATTCCCGAGGATGACCTGCGCCGCCTGCTGCGCGCCACGTACACCGCAGAGGCGTTCCACAGCGAGGCGATCACGCCCCTGACCCCCCTGGGTGACGTGGGGCCGGACGGGGGCGGCCTGTTCCTGCTGGAACTGTCGAACGGCCCCTCGCTGGCGTTCAAGGACATGGCCATGCAGTTCCTGGGCCACGTGTTCGAGTACGTGCTGGAGGCGCGCGACGGGCGACTGAACATCCTGGGTGCCACCAGCGGCGACACCGGCTCGGCCGCCGAGTACGCCATGCTCGGCAAGGCCCGCGTGAACGTGTTCATGCTCTCCCCGCACGGCCGCATGAGCGCCTTCCAGCAGGCGCAGATGTTCAGCCTGCACGAGCCCAACATCTTCAACATCGCCCTGCAGGGCGTGTTCGACGACTGCCAGGACCTCGTGAAGGCCGTGAACGCCGACGCCGACTTCAAGGCCCGCTATGAGATCGGGGCCGTGAACTCCATCAACTGGGCGCGGGTGCTGGCGCAGGCCGTGTACTACTTCCGCGCGTACCTGACCCTGAACCTGCCCGACGGACAGGAGGCGGACTTCAGCGTGCCGTCCGGGAACTTCGGGAACGTGTTCGCCGGGTACCTCGCCCGCAGCATGGGCCTGCCCGTCGGGCAGCTGATCGTCGCCACGAACGAGAACGACGTCCTGAACGACTTCTTCACGGACGGCGTGTACCACGTCCGGCCCGCCGAGCGGGTCGCGGTCACCAGCAGCCCCAGCATGGACATCGGCAAGGCCAGCAACTTCGAACGCTACCTGTACCTGATCACGGGCCGCGACGCCCCGCAGACGCACGGCTGGTGGCAGGACGTCGGCGCGGGCCGCCCGGTGGACCTGCGCGGCACGCCCCACTGGGACGCCGTGCAGGCCAGCGGCCTGAAGTCCGGGCGCAGCACGCACGCCGACCGCCTGCACACCATCCGCCGCGTGGACCGTGAGCACGGCCGCCTGATCGACCCGCACACCGCCGACGGCGTCCTCGTCGGCGAGCGCTACCGGCGCCCCGGCGTGCCCATGATCTGCCTGGAAACCGCGCTGCCCGCCAAGTTCGAGGAGACCGTGCAGGAGGCCGTGGGCCGCCTGCCCGAGCGCCCCGCGCGCTTCGAGGGCATCGAGCACGCCCCGAAGCACTTCGAGGTCCTGCCGAACGACGTGCAGACCCTCAAGGACTTCATCGCGGCGAACCTGACCGGAACGCGCACCACCGACTGACCACCACCCCGCCTGCCCCGCCCTACACTGGTGTCCGTGGACCGCCGCCGCCTGTCCCTGCTGCTGGCCCTGATCGCGGGGCTGGTGCTGTTCGGCACGCTCGGGTACCGGGTGCTGGAAGGCTGGGGGTGGCTGGACTGCGTGTTCATGACGGTCATGACCCTCACCACCGTCGGGTACGGCTCGCCGGGTCCGCTCGGCACGGACGGCAAGGTGTTCAGCACCCTGCTGATGCTGGTCGGGATCGGCCTGATGCTGTACCTGCTGACCCTGCTGGCCGAGACGGTCGTGCGCGGCCTGACCGACCCACTGGCCGTGCGGCGGCGAAAGGAGCGCAAATTGATTCACCTGCGGGGACATACGGTGGTGTGCGGGTACGGGCAGGTGGGCGAGGCCGTGTGCGTCGCCCTGCGCGGCGCGCGGCGCGACGTGGTCGTGATCGATCACCGGCCCGAACACCTGGAGTGGGCCGAGGCCCAGGGCATTCACACGCTCGTCGGGGACGCCACCGACGAGGACGTGCTGCGCCGCGCCGGGGCCGAACGGGCCGAGTCGCTCGTCACGGTCATCAACAGTGATCCCAGCAACCTGTACGTGGTGCTGTCCGCCAAGGGCCTGAACCCGGCCCTGCGGGTGATCGCGCGCGCCAGTGACGAGAGCGCCGCGCAGAAGATGCGCCGCGCCGGAGCGGACGAGGTCGTCAACCCCTACCAGCTCAGCGGGAACCGCATCGCCGCCATGATGCTCGCCCCGCGCCTGAGCCGCCTGCTGAGCGGCGACGTGACCAGCGACCACTTCATCATCCGCGAGATCGGCGTGCCCGACGCGCTGGTCGGGCAGACGGTCGAGGCGCTGGGCCGCGAGACGGGCGCGCTGATCGTGGCGATCTGGCGCGGCGGACAACCCATCCGCTGCCGCGCCGGAGACGAACTGCAGGCCGACGACACCGTGCTGGTGGCCGGCGCCGCCGCCGAGGTGGACGCCGTCGAGGGCCGACGGGACGGGCGGGAGGCCACGGCGCGAGTGCAGCCCACCTGACCTTCCGGGTGGGGCGGCGGGTGCTAGCGTGCCCGGCATGACCGACCCCCAGACAGCCAGCACCCAGGCCGCCGGTATCCAGCCCACCGACGTGTTCATCGACTTCCTGTGCCCCTACGCGTGGCGGGGCGTGGAACTGGCCGCCGCGCTGCGCGCAGAGGGCGAGGCGTTCACGCTGCGGCACTTCTCGCTGGTGCAGGGCAACCACGCTGACAACGCCGGGCAGGCGACCCCCGTGTGGTGGCTGACCGACCAGCCCGCCCACGAGGGCAGCGAGTACCAGCGGGGCAGCCTCGCCGCGTTCCTGGCCGCGCAGGCCGCCGCCCGCCAGGGTGAGGACGCCGCCTGGAACTTCACGCTGGCGCTGTTCCGCGCCCGCCACGAACACGGCCAGCCGCTGAACGCCGACACCATCCAGGCCGCCGCCGCGCAGGCCGCGCTGGACCCGGAACGCCTCGCCGCCGACCTGAGCGACGACGCGGGCCTGCGCGCCGCGCTGCGCCGCGACCTGCAGGACGCCGCCGAGATCGGCGTGTTCGGCACGCCCACCTTCGTCCTCCCGACCGGCGAGGCCGCGTACTACCGCTTCGAGAACCTCACCCGCGACCCCGCGCAGGCCCGCGCGTGGTGGGACCTGTACGTGACCGTCTTGCGCGACGGGGCGGGCGTGGCGACCATCAAACGCGCCCGGAACCGCCCCGCCCGCCGCGCCTGAAGCGGGGCAGGGGCCGCTGCGTGACCGGACGCCCAAGGGCCGCCCCACCCGCCACCGGCCGCCCCTGCCTACGCTCGGGGCATGACCCTCCGCACCCAGCCCGCCACCGGCGGCCCCTCCCCGATCCTGGACCTCGCGGGCGTGACCCTGGAAGTCAACTCGCTGGCGCGTGGCGTGCGCTTCTACGCGCAGGTGCTGGGCCTGCCCCTGCAACACCTGGACGAGGACCGCCGCACCGCCCGCCTCGGCGTGAACGCCGCCCAGACCCTGACGCTCTGGCAGCCCGTCACGCGCCAGCCGAACGAACCCTGGCTGGCACCGCTGCGGGCGCGCGGCGCGGGGCACCTGCACCTCGCCTTCCAGGTGCGGCCCGAGGACCTGCCCCGCTGCCGGACCCTGCTGGACGCCCACGCCCTGCCCTGGCAGGAGATCGACCTGGGCACCCCGGACGCCCCGGACCCCACCCTGTACTTCTTCGACCCGTTCGGGCACGGACTGGAACTGCGGACCGTGAACCGCCACGACCCGCGCCAGCCGCACGTCGCGGTCCCCGACCACCCCCTGACGCCCGACCCGCACGCCCTGCCGGTCCTGGGCCTGCGCGAGGCGGCCATCGCCTTCGGGGACTACGCGGCCATGAAGGAACGGCTGCCCCGCGCGTACGGCTTCGCGTTCGCCAAGGAGCAGGACGACCGGGACTTCGCGCAGTTCACGCTGGGCCCCTGGCCGGAACCCGACGGGAACGGCACCCCCCGCCGCTGGCTGTACGCCTGGGACCCGCAGGTGGGGCTGGCCGACATGCTGGGCGGCGACCACGCCCTGCTGGAGTTCTACGCGGACGTACCCGCCGTGGCCGCCCGCGTGCAGGCCGAGGGGCTGCCCTGCGTCACTGACGCCGGTCGCCTCGCCGTGCGCGACCCCGAAGGGCACGTGTTCGTGTTTCGCCCCGCGCCGCAGGGGTAGGCCAGGGGCGCGGGTGTGTTCAGCGGTTCAGGGCTGCCAGGGCGTCCCGGTGGGCTGCTGCTGCGTGACGCAGTGGAAGCTGCCGCCCCCCTCGATGATCGCGCGGCTGCTCAGGCCGATCACCTCGCGGCCGGGGAACAGCGGCGTCAGGACCTCCAGGGCGCGGGCGTCGTTCGGGTCGCCGTACTGCGGGACGACCACGAAGCCGTTTCCGATGTAGAAGTTCGCGTACGTGGGCGGCAGGCGGCCCTCGGCGCCTTCGAGGTACGTGGCGGGCAGGGGCAACTCCACGATGCGGAACGGCTGGCCGTCCTGGTCGGTCATGCCCCGCAGGTCCGCGAGGTTCTTCGCCATGACCGCGTGGTTGGGATCGGCCGGGTTGGGTTCGACGCTGGTGACGATGGTCCGCTCGTCCGTGAAGCGCGTGATGGTGTCGATGTGCCCGTCGGTGTGGTCGTTCTCCAGGCCGCCGTCCAGCCACAGCAGCTTGCGCACGCCCAGCGTGTCGGCCAGCAGCGCCGCGTACCCTTCCTCGGTCAGGCCGGGGTTGCGGGTGTCGGTCAGGAAGCACGACCGGGTGGTCAGGCCCACGCCCAGCCCGTTCACTTCCAGGCCGCCGCCCTCCAGCACGAACGGCTGCGCCCAGCGCTGCGTGCCCAGCCGCGCGGCCACGTACTCGGGCACGCGGTTGTCGTTCTCCCAGTTGAACTTCCCGCCCCACGAGTTGAACTGCCAGTCCGTCAGGGCCAGATCGCCGCTCCCCCCGGACTGGGCGCGCCGCACGAAGATCGGGCCGTTGTCCCGCACCCACACGTCGTCCAGCGGCACGCGGTGATAGGTGACGTTCGCGCCGTCCAGGCGGGCGCGGGCGTCGGCTTCGCTCTCCTCGTCCCGCACGAGCAGGTGCAGCGGCTCGAAACGCGCGATGGTCCGCACCAGCCCGGCGAACTCGGCGCGCACGCCGGTCAGGTGCCCGAACCACAGGTCGTCGTCGGCGGGCCAGCTCATCCAGGTGGCGGCGTGCTCGGCCCACTCGGCGGGCATGCCAAACCCCAGTTCGCGGGGCGTGGGGTCGTGCGGGGCGTCGTGCGGCGTGGCGGCAGGGGAGAGGTCGGACATGCCCGCCATTAAAACAGACCCCGGTGTGCGGATTGTCTGATGAGGCGGCATGGGGGCAGGACGGGAGAGGAAGTCCCGCCTTCCGCCAGCCGCCGCCTTACGCCAGCCGCGCCTGGGCGTAGCGGGTGGCGAGGTCCGGGCGGCCCGCCTCGATCAGCGCCCTATCGCGGATGCGGCACGAATCGCACACCCCGCACGGCTCCTCGCCCCCCTGGTAGCAGCTCCAGGTCACGCCCACCGGCACACCCACCGCCAGCGCCTCGCGCACGATGTCCGCCTTCGTCATCTCCGCCAGGGGCGCCGTCAGCACCGCCCCGCGACCCTCCAGGCCCGCCTTCGTCGCCAGGTCCGCCAGTGTCTGGTACGCCGACAGGTACTCCGGTCGGCAGTCCGGGTACCCGCTGTAATCCACCGCGTTGATCCCCAGGAACACCCGCTCCGCGTCGATCGCCTCCGCGAGACTCAGACCCACGGCAATGAAGACCGTGTTGCGCCCCGGCACGTACGTCGGCGGAATCACGCCGTCCTCCGTCCCGTCCGTCGGCACGGTCATCGACTCGTCCGTCAGCGCACTTCCCCCGAACGACCCGATGTTGATGTCGATCACCCGGTGCACGGCCCCGAAATGCGCCGCGACCGTCGCCGCCCGCTCCAGCTCCACCGTGTGCCGCTGCCCGTACCGGAACGACAACGCCGTACACGCATACCCGTCCCGGGTCGCCATGCCCAGCACCGTGCTCGAATCCAGCCCGCCCGACAGCAGCACCACCGCGCGCTTCTTGCCCTCAGTCATGTTCATTCCTCCGGTGGGATTCACCCCCACCCGACCTCCCCCCGGAAGGGGGAGGAGAAAAAGCGTGGTGCGGGCTGCCGTTCCCACAGCCCACACCCTACGACCCCCACCCCCGCTCATACGGACTCCGATTGAATGGCTTACAAAGCCGTTCAATCCGAGCGAAGCGACTCGGAGAGCTGCTCCGCAGAGGAGGAGCAAAGCGGGTTCCGGACGTGGAGTTAACAGATCGGTGATGTTCCGATCTGTTAACGAAACAAACGGAATCCGTATCAGTACCCAAGTTCCGCGTTCCCGCCGAGGGGGATGAGGCGTTTGTCGCTGTGCGCGTCGAGGTCGTCGGCGCGGTACAGCTTGTGCATCTGGTACCCGGCCCGCAGGCGCGGGTTCTCCTTCACCGCCTGCGTGATCGCGTTCAGCACCCCCGGATCCCGCTCGCGCGCCTTGCTCCATTCGGGGTGCAGCCAGATCACCGCCCCGTCCGGCAGGCCGCTCAGGGTGTCCAGGCCCGCCTGAATATCACCGGGTTCGTGGACGATGATCTTCACCTCGTCGGTGACCGCCACGACTTCCGGCAGGGGGGGCTGCCCGAACGGTTTGGGCGACAGCGTCACCCAGTCCAGCGCCCCGCGCAGCGGCGCGATGCCGCTCGTCTCGAGGTGCACCCGGCGGCCCAGGGCGTGCAGGGCGTCCGTCAGGGGCGCGAGGTCGAACAGGATCGGCTCGCCCCCCGTGACCACCACCACCGCACCGTCTGGACTCTCGGCCCGCACCACGTCCGCCAGTTCGCCCTCGCTCATGAGGGTCACGCCGTCCGGGCGGTAGTCGCGGTGCCACGTGCCGGCACTGTCGCACCACGGGCAGGCCTGCGGGCAGCCGTACAGGCGGATGAAGTACGCCGCGCGGCCCAGGTGCACGCCCTCGCCCTGCCAGGTGTAGAAGCGCTCGTACACCGGGTATTTCACGCTTGCTCCGGTGGGGTGGTTCGCCAGAACCGCTCCACCCGAGCGGATGCGAGTAGGAGCCCAGCGGATTCCGGGCGTGGAATTTGGACCTCGGTGGGGTGCCGAGGTGCAAATGGAACAGACGGAATCCGGATCATGGTCTCACTCCCAGTACTCGCAGGAGCTGTCCGGGGTTTCCCACAGGGTCACGTGCAGGCGCAGGTCCGCGCCGTCGTCCCCGTCGGGCAGGTCGGCCCGCACGCGGTCCATGGTCTTGCGGTGGATGTACGCGGCGATGACCTCGGCGGTCGTGTCGTTCCCGAGGTCCGGGAGGTCGTTCAGGTAGGCGTGGTCCAGGCCGCCAGCGTCGACGTCCTTCTTGGCCCACTTGAGCGTCTTGAAGTCGGCGACCATGATGGCGCGCCCCACGTGCGCACTCGGGCGGAGTTTGTCACTGCTGAGTTCCATGCGGACGCGGTACGTGTGCCCGTGGAGCCTCCCGCACGGCCCGTCGTACCCGGTGATCACGTGCGCCGAATCGAACGTGAACTCCGAACTCAGTTTCCACGGCATCCGTTTACGCCCCCTGGTGATCGGGTGCCACGTACCGCACGGTGCAGATCGTGTTCAGGCCCCCACGCATGCCGTAATCACAGCGGATCTCCATACTCAGCGGGTTCAGCAGGTTCACCAGATCCGCCAGCACCCGCCGCGTCGCGTGCTCGTGGTAGATGCCCACGAAGCGGTAGCTGGTCAGGTAGTACTTCAGGCTCTTCAGTTCCACGCACGCCTCGCGCGGCAGGTACCGGATCTCCAGGCGGCCGAAGTCCGGCAGGCCACTCCACGGGCACACCGGGCTGAACTCGTCCGTCACGATCTCGATCTGCATCGGCTCGCCCGGGTAACGCACCGGGTCGTCCTCGCGCACGTGCGGGAAGGTGCCCAGCACCGCCACGTCAATCGCGTCTAAGCCCTGCACGTCGTAGCGGCGGTCAAACCCGGGGTTCTGGGGGCCGCAGTCGGCCCCGGCGGTGGCCGGCGTGTTCACAGTGTTCGTCATGGTCTCTCCCTGACGGTCCCGCCGCTTGATACGGACAGGCCGGGACGACAGCACAGGTCGTCCAGTGGTGGGGAAGCCCGCCCTGAGGCAGACTCTCCGGGCATTATCGGCGCCGGCCGTCCCGCTGCCTAGGGTCACGTCGCCCGGCGGCGGACAGCGCAACGAAAAACCCCCACCGCTGGAGTGGGGGCTTTCTGTATGGTGGCCAGGGCCGGACTTGAACCGGCGACCCAACGATTTTCAGTCGTTTGCTCTACCAGCTGAGCTACCTAGCCTTCCTTGGCGGTCCGGACGGGATTTGAACCCGCGACCTTCTGCGTGACAGGCAGATATGCTAACCGCTACACTACCGGACCATGGTGGAAGTTACTGGTATGCTGCTGTAAAAGCAGCGGGGTTAAGGATAGCGGCGGCAGTTACGGTTGTCAACCGGGTGCCGCGGGCTGGGGTCAGAAGGGGACGGCGCGGACGCTGACCAGCGGGTCGGGCTGCTCGGGGTTCAGCATGAGTTCCAGGTACTCGCGGGCGTGCAGGGCGTCGATCATTGCCAGCCCGTGCGTCTCGTCGATGAGGATGCCGGTCTCGATCTGGGTGTGGCCGTACACGCCGAAGGCCAGGCCGGCCATGCGGACGTACTCGGGGCTCTCGCGGAACCAGCGTTTGGGACTGCGGTCGGCGTAGAACAGGTCGTCGTAGTGCGTGTGGGCCGGCAGGGGCGACACGTGCGCGAACTGCACGTTCCCGACCCTCAGTTCACGCGGGAAGCGGCGCATCCAGTGTTTCAGGTGGTCGGGCAGGTGGATGCCGCCGTGCTCCGGGTCGAACTCGGTGTGAACGAGCCCGCCACTGGTGCCCAGCACGAAGGAGGTGTTCAGGACGGCGTCGTCGTGGTTGCCCAGGAGGATGTGAATGGCGTGCGGGGCGGCCCGCTGGTAGTCGCGCAGGCGTTCGAGGTGCTTGACCTGCTCGCGCGCGGCGAGGAACAGGTGGTCCGGGTTCTTGGGGTCGAAGCGGGACACGCCGGTCAGCCGGGCGTACTCGCGTTCGTTCTTGGGATGCACGAGGTCCCCGATCAGGATCACCTGGTACAGGCCGGCCTGGACGGGCGGGGTGGGGTGTCCGTCCGCGTCGGCGCAGCTGGCGGCGCGCAGCGCGGACCACAGGGTATCGAAGTCGGCGTGCACGTCACCGAAAGCCAGGAACTTCCGCATCGCGTGTCAGTGTACGGGATGCCGGGCAGCCGGCCGCACCCTGCGGGAGGGGCGGCCCTTTACGGTTTCCTTGCGTTTCGGGCGGTGGGGGGGTGCCCGGCGGGGGCGTCAGGCGGACTGACGGGCGTGGCGTCGGCACTCCGCTGCGTTGGCGGGTGGGCAACCAGACCGGAATCCGTTTTGCTCCTTCTCTGCGGAGCAGCTCTCCGAGTCGCATCCGCTCGGATTGAACGGGCTTTGCAGCCCATTCAATCGGAGTTCGTATCAGCCCTTGAGGATGGCGTGCAGTTCCTTGTAGATGGCGCGGCTTTCTTCCAGGGTCTCGCCGTAGCCGCGCATCAGGATGCGGGCGGCCTCACCGCCGCGTCCGGCGACTTTCAGCTGTTCGAGGAGGTCCTCGATGTGCCGGCGGGCCTTTTCCATCTGCGGGTCGCGGGGCGGTTCGGGAGGCAGGGGGCGTTCCGGGGTTTCGGTGGGGGCGGGCGTGTCGGTTTCGAGTTCGGTGGTGTTGGCACCGTCTTCCGGGTCGTACTCGACCCAGACGGGGTCGCTGGTGGGGCGCACGCCGTAGGTGCGGGCCAGGTCGGCCAGCGCGGCGCGTTTGGCGTCCTGCAGGGAGTGCGCGGTGGCCAGTCCCTCGCGCACGGCGCCGTGGACGGTCAGGCGGGCGCGTACGACGGGCGGCGTGACGCTGTCGCAGGCCCAGGTGAGACTCCAGGCGGGGTCGAGCTGGTCGAGTTGCGGGGCGAGCACGTCGAGGTCCGGGGCGAGGGCCACGCGGGCCTGGTCGCCGCGCAGGTCCAGGGTGGCCCAGGCGGTCATGCTGGCGCGCAGGGCGTCGCGCACGCGGTGAAGGTCAGCCATGTTCCGGAGTGTACCGGGTTGCCGGGCAGGGAACCGGGCTGTGTGAATGCACGGTGGACGCCCGTTCAGGGGCGGGGCGTGAGGGTCAGTTGCCGGGTGCGGCCCCAGTCGGCGGGGTCGGTGCTCATGGGGAGGTACTGCCCGGCGATCCAGCGGGGTTGCTGGTCGGCGGCGTGCGCGCCCAGCGGGTGGCCGTCCTGCCCCAGACTGCCGATGTACACGCTGCGGTTGGGGGTGGCGAGGTCCACGATCTGGCGGTAACTGGCGCCGTGCGTCTGCCGGAAGGTGCCGTGTTCGGGCCGGGCGACGTTCACGGTGTTCGTCCCGCCGGGCGTGGGAGCCGAGTGGTTGAACAGCCACGCCAGGGCCTTCACCCTGCCGAAGGCGCGGTGGTTGCTGGCGACCGTGTGCAGCTGCCCGTACGTCCAGCCTTTCATGTCGGGGCCCAGGCGGCGTTCGAGGTCGTTCAGGGCGGCGTCCAGCGTGCGGGTCAGCAGGGCCTGGCAGTCGCCGTTGCCGTTCACGGCGCACAGTTCCCCGTTGCCGCGCAGCTGGTTCAGGACGGACAGGCTGTTCATGACCGTGTCGTTGCCCAGTTCGTCGCGCGCCATCTCCTGCAGCTGCATCAGCCACGCCTCGAACAGCGTGGCGGGCACGCTGCCGGTCGTCTCGTTCCCGTCCCAGCCATGCAGCTGCGCCAGCGCCTGCCGGGCCCGGTCGCTGCCGGGGCGGGTGGCCAGCAGCGGGCCCTTCAGGTCCGCCCAGACGAGGCTGGTGGTGTCCAGTTGCACGCGCTGCACGTCCGGCACGGTCAGCTTCCCGGCGGCGCCCAGCAGGTCCGTGATGCGCCGGGCGCGGTACGGTTCGGCCCAGTTGCGGTCGTTGCCGAGCAGGTGCGGGTAGCTGCCGGGCACGACGCGGTTGTTCGCGGTGACGACCAGCCCGTCGGCGGGGTTCAGGGTGTGCGGCAACTCCTCGAACGGAATGAAGCCCTGCCACTCGCGGCTGCCGTCGCCACTGACGGGCAGGCTGCCGTCCCAGCCGCTGCGGATGGGAATGCGGCCCGGCGCGTAGTACCCGGTGTTGCCGTCCACGTCGGCGTACACGAAGTTCTGGCTGGGCGCCACGTACGAGCGCAGCGCGCCCGTGAAGTCCGCCCAGGTCTGCGCGTAGTTCAGGCCCAGGAAGGCGTCCATGGTCGTGTCGCCGCCCTGCAGGGCCGTCCACTTCAGCGCCACGCGCGGCCCCACGGCGCCCGCCCCGGCGTCGCTGATGATCGGGCCGTGCGCGCTGCTGCGGACCGTGAGGGTCACGTCCGCCTCACCCTTGACGCGGATGACCTCGCGGCGGCTGGTCAGGGGCGCGTCCTCGGGTTCGATGTACAGGTCCTGCACGTCCGGGTTCACGTTCGTCACGCCCCACGCCACGCGGTCGTTCCGGCCGATCACGATGGCCGGCAGGCCCGGAATGCTCGCCCCGATGGCCCGCAGGCGGTCGCCGCGCACGTCCGCGAGGTACCACAGCATCGGCGCGGTCAGCGCGAGGTGCGGGTCGTCCGCCAGGATGGGTTTCCCGCTCGCGGTGCGGCGCCCGGCGATCACCCAGTCGTTGCTGCCCTTGCCCGGCACGGCCTGCAGGCCCAGCGTCCGCGCGGCCAGCAGGTGCGAGCGCAGTGCCTGCACGGTCGCGTGCGGCAGTCCGGGCGCGGCGGCCTGCGGGCCGTCCGTCCCGGCGCGGGCGCCGCCGGTCAGGGACTGCGCCGCGCCGGTCAGTTCGTCGGCGCTCAAGATGGTCGGTGCGCCCTGCGGGTACGGGGCCATCACCTGATCCAGACCGTCCTCGCCCAGCCGGCGGACCACCTGCGCGCCCAGCACCTCCTCCTCGTAGTTGCCGCCCAGGTCGAAGGCCATCAGTTTGCTCCAGGAGACGCTGTCCACGTCCCGCCAGGGTTCCGGCGTGTGCCCCAGGATCCGGAACTCCAGCGCCACCTTCCCCTGCGCCTGCGCGGCGTTCACGCCCGCCGTGTACGCCCGGATCAGTGCGCGGGACTGCGCCGACAGGGCCGGCAGCGCCGCCTCGGCGGCCCGCTCGAAGCCCCAGGTGCGCAGGAAGCGGTCCTGCGGCAGGGCCGCCCCGCCCAGCACCTCGGCCAGGCGGCCCTGCGCCACGCGCCGCTGGAAGTCCATCTGCCACGCGCGGTCCTGCCAGTGCGTGAAACCCAGCGCGAACACGGCGTCCGCGTCGGTCGCGGCGCGGATGTGCGGCACGCCCCAGGCGTCACGGGTGACCGTGACCCGGCCGGACAGGCCCTCCAGTTCGGCCGTCCCGCCGCGCTGCGGGGACGCCGAGACGTGCAGCCATCCGGCCGCGCCTCCCAGGGACAGCAGCAGGGCCGCCGTGACTCCCAGCGCCCCGCGCCCCGCGACCGCCCACCCTGACCGTTTCCTCACGCCGTCCGCCTGCCGTTTCTGCCTCACGCTGCCCCCTCCCTGACGTCCGCCCCGGTGCCGGAGCGGTCCCTGCACCCCTGCACAGCTCACGCGCCTCTGGCAGCGCCTGTTCCCTGCGTTGTCTGATGAATGGTCCGTGAAGCATAGCGCCCGGTCCGGCCGGAGCGGCGTGCAGAACCCCGCTCCCGGATGGACCGGGGCGGGGTCAGCGCCGGGTGGGCGGCAGGCGGGTCAGACGGACGCCGGTTGTCTCGTGAACAGACCGGAACGCCGCCGCTCTGTCAACGCCCCGCAGAGTGCGAGAGAAGCGGGTTCCGGACGTGGAGCTGGCCATCCGGTGAGGTTCCGGATTGTCAGCGAAACGAACGGCAGTCCGTATCAGAATTCCTCGTGGAGCAGGGCGGCGTTCGCGGCGGCGCGGCGCGGATGCACCGGGAGGCGCTCGGTGAGCATCAGCAGGCCCTGGGTGCCCGCGTGCGTCAGGCCGCTCAGGAACTGCCCGCTGACCGGCGTGTCGAAACACGGCTGCGGGACCGAGCCGGTGCAGTCCAGGACGCAGAAGTCCAGCTGGGCGTCCGGCCCGGCCGGGCAGGTGACGGCCGCGCCGTACCCGTTCGTGAAGCGGAACACCAGCAGTTCCCCGTGCGGCAGCGCGTGCCGCTCCGGCTCGTGCAGAAGTGCCGGGAAGGACGTGCGGGGCGTCAGCAGCGCCGGGGAGAGACTGAAGGCTGGGTCTTGCAGGGTCATGGGCGCACTCCTGGGGCCGCAGCTGAGCGCCGGCAGCGTTCAGATCGGCAGAACGTCGGATCGTCGGCCTCCGGGCGAACGTCTGGGCCTCTGACCGGCACCGTACGGCGCGCGGCCTTACGGGTCACTTACCACCCGTGACCTTCAGACCCCGCGGCCCCCATCCGGGGGAGATGCCCGGCGGTGGGCCGTACAATCGGCGCTGTGTTGTGGCTGCGGCCCCTGACCATGCTGCGGCTCCTGGCGCTGCTGACCCTGTGCGAAACCGTGCGCACCGGGTTCTTCGTGTCGGCCCTGCCGGTCAGTGGCCCGGCCCTGCCGCTGGGGGCCGCCGCGATCGGCGCGATGGCCGGCGCGCACTACCTCGCCGACGCGCTTGCCAAGGGACCGGGCGGCCTGCTGATCGGCCGCTGGGGCCTGGGGGCGGCGCTGCTGCCGGGCCCGCTGCTGGGCCTGCTGGCGCTGCTGCTCACGCGGCACTGGCCGCACCCGGCGAGCGGCGTGCTGGCCTGCGCCGCCTGGGGCCTGGGCTACGCGGCGCTGTGGCCGGGCGTCATGAGCGCCTCGCAGGCGCTGGCCGTGCCGGGCCGCACCGCCCGCGCCCTGACCGTCAGCAACCTCAGTGTGGCGCCCGCCATCCTGACCGGCGCGCTGGCGGTCGGGCCACTCATGAAGGCTCACCCGGACCTGACCTGGACGGCGCTGCTGGTCACGCAGTCCCTGACCGTCCTGCTGGCCCTCAGCCTGACGCGCCTGCGGCTGCCCGCCCCGGAGCGGGCGGCGCACGTGTGGCGCGACTGGCGCCCGGTGGCGGCCCTGCTGCCCGCCGCGTTCGTGCAGACCCTCGCGCCCGCCCTGCTGAGCACCGTCCTGTACCCGCTGCTGGACCGCCTGACCCTGACCCTGCGTGACCTGTGGCTGCCGGGCCTGCTGGCCGTGATCACCTTCGCCCTGAGCGTCTGGCTGATCGGCCGCCGCGCCGACCGGGGCCACCCACGCCGCGCCCTGCTGCCGGGCCTGCTGCTGCTGGCCGTGACCTTCGCGCTGGCGGCCCTGCCCGGCATGACCGCCCTGCTTCCCCTGCTGGGCGCCCTGCTGGGCGTCGGGTACGGGGCGTTCATCACCGGGTGGAACGGCCTGGTGGCCCGCACCCTGCCCGAGGGGCAGCGGGCCGCCGCGTGGGGCACGGTCATGGCCGTCGAGGCGCTCGGGTACGCGGCCGGGCCGGTGCTGGGCGGCGCGGCGTGGCAGCTGGCGGGCGTGAGCGGCGTGTTCGGGCTCGGCGCGGCCGTGTTCCTCGGCGCGCTGCTGTACGACCTGGGCCGCGCCCGCACAGGTCGCCTGCCGGGCGGGACGGTCGGGGAAGCGGGGCGCGGGTAGGAAGTGATACGGACTGCCGTTTGTTTCGCCTACAATCCGGAACTTCACCGGATTGCCGACTCCACGTCCGGAACCCGCCCAGCTCCCACTCGCTTCGCTCGGACCCAGCGGGCTTTGCAGCCCATTCAACCGGAGTCCGTATGAGGTGCGCCCCTACAGCGTGCGTGTGGCCTGCACCCACCACTGCGGGTACTGCCGGGCCAGGGCGTGGGCGGCGTCGTGCGCGTGCGCGTCGTCGCGGGCCAGGGCGAGACAGGTGCTGCCCGATCCGCTCATCAGCGGGGAGTGCAGGCCCGCCGCCTCCAGCGCGGCCAGCGCCTCGCGGATGGGGGCGTGGCGGGCGGCGACGGGACCCTGCAGGGCGTTCAGGTACGGCGCGGGGCGGCCGTTCGTGAGGGCGGCCAGGATCGCCTCGACGTCCAGCGCGGGCGTGAAGGCCTCCTCGGCGTCCAGCCAGGCGTAGGCGTCGCGGGCGCTGACCTCCACGCCGGGGTTCACGAGGACCAGCGAGACGGGCGGCACCGGCAGCGGCGCCAGGATCTCGCCCACCCCGGACGCCACGGCGGCGCGGCCCAGCAGGAAGAACGGCACGTCCGCGCCGAGTTTCAGCGCCAGCGCCGGCAGGTCCACGCCCGCCGGGTACAGGCGCGCCAGGGCCATCAGGGTGGTCGCGGCGTCGCTGCTGCCGCCCCCCAGCCCGGACGCCAGCGGCAGGCGCTTGTGCAGCGTGATGGCCGCCCCGCCGTCCACGCCGGCGGCGTCCAGGTACGCGCGGGCGGCGCGGAACACCAGGTTGCGTTCGTCGCCCGGCAGGTCCGCGCCCTGCACGCGCAGGGTCAGGGTGGCGGCCGGGGCGATGTCCAGGTCGTCGCCGACGTTCAGGGGAACCATCAGCGAGTGCAGTTCGTGGTACCCGTCGGCCCGCAGGTCGCGGACGCTGAGGCCCAGGTTCACCTTCGCCGGCGCGAAGTACGTGACGGGCGTGGCGGCGGGATCGGCGTGGCTCATGTCGCCGCTCAGCATTCCACACCCGCGCTGTCCCACACCCGCGCCAGCGCCTGCGCGATCAGCAGGTCGCCGGGCGTCGTGACCTTCAGCAGCCGCGCGTCCCCCGGCACCAGCGCGACCGGCTGCCCGGTACGGGCGATCAGGCCGGCGTCGTCGGTGGCGGCGTGACCGTCGGCCAGCGCCGCCTCGTGCGCGGCGATCAGGGCCGCGCGGCGGAAGGCCTGCGGCGTCTGCACGGCCCACAGGTCCTCGCGCGGCACGCCCTGGCCCCACCCGCCCGTCTCGCCGGCGCGGACCAGCGTGTCGGCGACCGGCAGCGCGGCGGTCGCGGCTCCCGTGTCCTGCACGGCGGCCAGCAGGTCGCGGATCACGCGCGCGGGCAGGAAGGGCCGCGCGGCGTCGTGAATCAGGACCACGTCGGCGTCCGTGGCGCGCAGCAGCGCCAGCACGCTCGCCTGCCGCGTGTCGCCGCCCACCACGGCGCGGCCCGGCACGTCGCCCGGCAGGTCCAGCCCGGCCGGCAGGGCGATCAGGACCTCGTGCACGTGTGGGGCGAGCGCGGCGGCCGAGCGGCCCAGCAGCGTGCGGCCCTCGACCGGCACGAAGGCCTTGGGGCCCAGGCCCAGGCGGGTGCCGGACCCGGCTGCCGGGATCAGCGCCGCGACCCTCACGTGCCCCCCCCTCATGCCCCGTCCTCCCGCCAGCGCCGGAAGCCCGGCACGTCCAGCCCGAACTGGTCGAGCACCCGCGCCGTCACGAAGTGCAGCAGTTCGTCCACGCTGCGCGGCGCGTGGTAGAAGCCCGCGCTGGCGGTCATGACGGTCGCGCCCGCGTCGTGCGCGGCGAGCATGTTCAGCAGCGCCGGGCGCGGCAGCGGGTCCTCGCGCAGCACCAGCACCAGCGGCCGGCGCTCCTTGAGGGTCACGTGCGCCGCGCGGGCCAGCAGGTTGTCCGCGAAGCCGTGCGCGACCTTCGCCAGCGTGCCCGCGCTGCACGGCACGACCAGCATGCCGTCCGTCCGGAACGACCCGCTCGCCACGCCCGCCGCGAGGTCGCGGTCGTCATGCACGTGCGAGGCCAGCGCTGTCAGGTCCGGCAGCTGCGGGCCGCTCCCCTCGGCGGTCATGACCCGCTTGGCACCGCTGGACACGATCAGGTGCGACTCGACCTGCAGGTCATGCAGGGCCTGCAGGACCGCGTGCGCGTACGGAATACCGCTTCCACCGGAAACACCGACCACCAGCTTCATGCGCGCACCCTAGCAGGGCCGCCGCCGGGTGCGCTGTACCCCTCCACCCAGCCGCGCCCCGTCGCCAACGCGACAGGCGGAGTCCGTATCATCAATGGTGCGGACAGGTTCATACCTTCAGGGCAGACCAGCGATGAACACGCCGTGTTTCCCCCTCCCCCTTGAGGGGGGAGGCTGGGAGGGGGTGAGCAGGAATGGCGTTACAGAAGACGTTTTCCATGCTTGTTCCCTCTAGCGCTTGAAAAGTGTCCGCACTATTGATCATACGGACTCCGATTGAATGGCCTGCACAGGCCATTCAATCCGGGCGGATGCGAGTAGGAGCCGGGCGGGTTCCGGACGTGGAGCTGGCAATCCGGTGAACTTCCGGATTGTCGGCGAAACAAACGGCAGTCCGTATCAGGCGGGGCCGGTCTGGTCCGGCCCGGCGCGCCGCACCCGGCGGGCGTGCCGGATCTCGGCCGCCACGAACGCCAGGGTGTTCAGCAGGTACGTGAGGATCAGGGCGCCGGTCAGCGCCGCCTGCGCGCCGGCCAGGGTCAGGTTCGGCAGGGTCGGGAAGCTGATCAGCCCGGTCGCGGGGGCCAGGCCGGCCGCCGCGGCCCCCCAGGCGAGCAGCAGCATGCCCCCCCACGGGCTGTCGATCAGGGACGAGCCGGGCAGCAGCAGCGCCAGCAGCCGGAAGCCTGCCGGGCGTGACAGGCGCGGCGGGAGCGGCGTGCGCGGCAGCAGCAGCGACAGCGCCAGCAGCGCCGTCAGCACCGCCGAGCCGAGCAGGCCCAGCGCCACCCGGCGGCCCACCGAAGGGTCCGCGAGCAGCGCGGCCGGGTTGGCGAGCGCGGCGCGCAGGGTGACGCTCAGGTCGCCGGTCACGGCGCGCGTCACGCTGCGCTGGTCCGGGTAGCACAGGCGCGGCTCGTCCGGCCGGCTGGCCCGCTGGAACGCCAGCGAGGCCGCGGCGGGATTCAGGCCCAGGTTGAAGGCCGCCGCGCTCAGGTCCGGGCGGGTGGAGAGCGCCGCGCGGTACAGGTCGCGGGCCTGCGGTTCGTCACCGCGCGCCTGCGCGATCACGCCGAGGTTGTTGCGGGCGCAGGCGTCCGGCAGCGCCCGGGTGTACAGGTCCCGGGCGAGGCTGTTCTCGCCGTCAAGCTGGGCGGCCAGCCCGGTCAGCAACGCCGAGTCCGGCCCGGGCCGCAGGTTCAGGGTGGTGAGCTGCGCGTTCCCCCACCCGCCGCCGTAGGTGCCGCTGCTCAGCGCCGGGGACTGCAGCGCCGCGCCGGTGTGCGCCGCCCAGTGCAGCCCGCCCAGCGCGCCCAGCAGCGCCGCGCCCAGCAGCGTCAGCATCAGGCGTTCGCTCGGCGAGGCGTAGCCCACGAAGACCCGCCGGGCGCGGGACAGCGGGTGCCGCAGCCAGGAACGGTAGCGGCCGCCCAGCGCGCGGGTGTCTTCCCGCTGGGCGGGCCAGGCGCGCGCGGCCAGGGTCAGCAGCGCCGCGGCCAGGATCAGCAGCAGGGCCAGTGCGCTCAGGCGGGCCGCGCCGCGCACCTGATCGAGGCCCTCGGGACCCAGGTTGTACAGCGTGCCGCTGCTCAGGGACCGCGTGAACTGCCGCCACTCCTCGGCCTCACCCTCGCGGCCCTGCTGGTCCAGGATGCGGGCGTAACGGGTGTACAGCGCCGTGCCGCCCTGAAAGCGGGGGTGCAGGTCACGCAGGTAGCTCATCCAGGCGCCGGCGCGGGCCAGTCGGTTCTGTTCCAGCAGGGTCCCGACGTAACCGCTGGGGTTCCCGTACGCGCCCAGCGCCGCGCGTGAGATCGGCACGTCCGGGTCCAGGCCGCGTGCGGCGGCGTCCCGGCGGGCGCGGTCCAGCGCGAGGTCCGCTGCCGCCGGGAACCCCGCGCCGTCCAGGCGGGCGGCCAGCTGCACCCAGGCCGGAAAGGGCAGGTTGACGTTCAGGGCGCGGCGCACCGCGCTCAGGGCGGCGTAGGCGTCCCGGGACGCCTGCGCCTGCCGCAGCGCCAGGAAGGGATTGAGCGGGTCCTGCGCGGCCGCCCGCGCCAGTTCGCCGGGCGGCACGGCGTCGGCGGCGTGGGCCAGCCAGCCGGTCACGTCCGGGTCGGGCGGGAACACCACGCGCTCCTGCACGCTCAGGACCCCGCCCTCGCTGCCCAGCGTGAAGCGTTCGTTCACGCCGCCCAGCTGCGTCGTCACGCGCACCACCCCCCCGGAGGCGTCCAGGGACGTGACGGTGCCCGGCAGGTCCGCGCGGCCCTGCACGCTGCCGCCCGGCCCGAAGGTGAACACGACCGGCCCGACGCCCAGGTACACGGTGCCGCCCACCTCCAGCGGGTCGGTCAGGCTGCCCACGCCGTCCGGGAAGGTCCGGGACCACAGCAGGCGTGGGCCGTCCTCGGCGCGCAGGGTGCGGCCCTCGAGAACCGCGCCGGCCTGCGCGCTCAGCCCGAGTGTCAGGCCCGCCAGGGCCAGCCGCCAGGCCCGCGGCCCGGCGCGGTTCAAGCCGGACCTCCGCGGCGCAGCAGGTGCAGGCTGCGCAGCGCCATGACCGCGCCGCCGCCCAGCAGTTCCGGCAGGCCCCCGTAGCGCGCCGCGAACAGCAGGCCGGCCGGGACGGCCACCGCCGCCGCGAACGGCACGGCGTTCAGGCCCACGCGCCGCTGCCCCCAGGCGCGGTACGCGGGAATCACCAGCGCCGCCACGCCCAGCGTGACCAGCAGCGTCACCGGCGCGAGGACCAGCAGCGCCCCGATCAGCGGCACGATGCCCGCCCCGCCCCGGAACCCGAAGAAGACCGGGTAGCAGTGGCCCAGCACCACGCCCGGCGCGGCCAGCCACGCCAGCTCCGGCGCGGCCGCCTGCGCGCCCAGGGCGGCCAGCGCGCCCTTGAGCAGGTCGCCGCCCGTGACCAGGGCCGCCGCGGCCGCGCCGTACTGCCGGTACGCGCCGCTGGCACCCGGCAGGTCGTGCCCGCGGATGTCCGTGCCCCGGGCGCGTGAGTACAGCACGCCCGAGACCAGTGAACCCAGCAGGTAGGAGGTCAGCAGGATCAGCGCGGGCATACGCGCGGCATTCTACGGCGAAGGCCGGGCCGGGCCGCGCACTACACTCGGGGCATGACCGACCGACCGATTCCCGGGCCGCCCGTCAGCGTGATCGGGCGGACCGAACTGCGCCGGTACTCCCGGCAGCTGCTGGTGCCCGAGTGGCTGGAGGCCGGCGCGCAGGAGCGCCTGCGGGCCGCGACGGTGCTGATCGTCGGGGCGGGCGGGCTGGGCGGGCCGGTGGCGCTGGCGCTGGCCGGGGCGGGCGTGGGTGGACTGGTCATCGCGGACGACGACACGGTGGACCTGAGCAACCTGCACCGGCAGACGCAGTTCACGCTCTCGGACGTGGGCCGCGCCAAGGCCGCCGCGACGGCCGCGCGCGTGCAGGCCATCAATCCCTTCGTGTCGGTGCGGACCGCGCCGCGCCTGGATGCCGGGAACGTCCGGGCGCTTCTGGTCGGCGCGGACCTCACCGTGGACGCCACCGACAACTTCGAGACGCGGTACCTGATCGCGGACACCTGCGCCGCGCTGGGCCGCGAGTGGGTGTGGGGCGCGGCCAGTGGCGCGAGCGGTATGGTCAGCGTGTTCGGTCCCGGCCTGGGGCTGCGTGACGTGTTCCCGGAGCCGGGAGACGAACTGTCCTGCGACGAGGCGGGCGTGATCGGGCCGGTGCCGACCGTGGTGGGCAACATGATGGCCCTGGAGGCCCTGAAGGTGCTGGGCGGGGTGGGGGAGCCGCTGCGCGGGCGGCTGTGGACCCTGGACGCCCTGACGGGCCGCACCCGCACGCTGGCGCTGCGCCCGGCCTGATACGGACTTCGATTGAATGGCTTACAAAGCCGTTCAATCCGAGCGAAGCGAGTGGGAGAAAACCGGGTTCCGGACGTGGAGTTAACAGATCGGTGATGTTCCGTGTTAACGAAACAAACGGCAGTCCGTATGAGCGGGGCGGCCGGCCCGCTGGGGGAATCCGGGGGGGTGCGGGCGGGCGCCCCTGCCTGAGGAAGTGTGGGTTTTTTCGCATCCAGCGGGTTTTTCTGGATGTCCGTGCCCGGTGTGGGTGGGCTGCGCTTCGACTGGGTCGCCGTTCTTCGCTTGACGCGGCGCAATGGTGTGTTAGTGTGCATTTGAGCCAAAAATTCATCGCTCAATTCAGTTTCCGGAGGTTCCCGCATGGCCAAGAGCAGCAAGCCCGCCGCGAAGAAGCCCGCCACCCGTCCCGCCGCGAAGGCCACCAAGGCGGCGGCCAGCGCCGTTCCCGCCGACGCCGGGAAGATCGCCAAGACGCAGATCATCGACATGGTCGCCGAACGCACCACCCTGAACAAGAAACAGGCGGGCGAGGCTGTGGGCACCATGGTCGACTGCGTGATCGACGCGCTGCGCAGCGGTCACAGCGTCGGCCTGCCGGGCCTGGGAACCCTCAGCATCGCGCAGACCGCCGCGCGGACCGGCGTGAAACCCGGCACCAGCGAGCGCATCACCATTCCCGCCGGGAAGAAGGTGCGCTTCAAGGTCGCCACGACCCTCAAGGGCAGCCTGTAATACGGACTCCGATTGAATGGGCTGCAAAGCCCGTTCAATCCGAGCGGATGCGAGGAGGAGAGAAACGGATTCCGGACGTGGAGTTGGCAGATCGGTGGTGTTCCGATCTGTCAACGAAATAAACGGAATCCGTATCATACGGGTTCCGGGTATGGCTGGCAGTCCGGCTGAAAGGGGCCCGTAAAGGCTTTCAGCCCGGGCGGACTCGCAGAGCGGGCAGGAGAGAAACGCCCGTCCGGGCGGTGAACGAAGCCGCCGCCACCCGGGGAACACCCACCCGCGTGGCCTGACTGGAGGGGGAGTGACGTGGGCGAGGGCCCACCACCCCCCTCTCATGGTTCACCACCCGCGCGGCGCCAGCCACTGCTCCAGCCGGCCGCCGGGAAGCAGCCGGTGAACGTGCACCCGCGCGGCCGGGCCGGGCCGCGCGGTCCAGTCACGCAGGGCGTCCTGCAGCGTCAGGCGGTCCAGTTCGTCCGCGAGGTTCAGCTGCTCGCCCACCACGCCTCCCTCCACGAGCAGCAGCGTGCCCCGCGGCCAGCGGTCCGTCAGGGTCCGCAGCGCCGGGCCGTCCAGCCGGCGGGGCGTGCCGGGCAGCATCAGGTGGTGGCGGGCGGCGGCCAGCGTCTCGCCGCGCAGGTCACCGCCGCCACTCCAGGGATCGGCGCGCAGGTCCAGCGTCTCGCCGCGCAGGTTCAGGTGTGCGCCCAGCAGGCGGGCGCTGTCGTGCAGCACGGCGCGCAGCGTGGCCGCTGGCAGGCGGGCATGCAGGTGCAGCAGCCGGGCGTCCAGGCGGCCCAGGAGCGCGCCTCGCAGTTCGGCGGCGTCCTGCGGCGCAGAGAAGGCGGCGGTCAGCCGCAGGAGGGGACGGCGGGACGGCCCGGACGCTTCCGGGTCCGGCGGGAACTGGGTCATGGGGGGCCTCCGGCACTCGGGAGCCGTGGCGGCTCGGGAGCAGGGGTGAACGGTCGGGTGGGGTGCCTCCATCCTGACACGCCGCGGACCGGCCGGCCGGAGTGGGAGGCGGTGTTCAGTCGGGCGGGGCGGCCCTTGCTACGCTGGGGGCATGACTGACGCTGCTGTTCGCGCGAAACTCACCGCCCTGGTCCCGGCGCTGCGGCATTTTCACTCCGCGCTGCTGGACTTCGCCAAGGGCGAGTACGAATTCATGAACGGACCGGTCGGGGGACCGTTCGAGCTGTACTCGCTGGTGATGAACCACCCGCAGTTCCAGTGGCTGCGGCCCCTGTCGGGCCTGATGGCCACGCTGGACGAGGTGCTGGACGCCAAGGACACCACCCTGACCGAACGGAACGTCACGGACATCCGCCAGGCGCTGGGGCTGCTGTTCGCCGAGACCGACACGCGCTTCGCGGAGTTCCGCGGCGGCTACGTCCGCGCGCGCGGCGACCTGCGCGTCCGCGAGACCGAGGCGAAGTGGCGCGAGATCCTGCACAGCCTGGAAGCCTGAGGATCGGCCCGTGAAACTCGTGGTGGGCCTGGGCAATCCGGGAAGTGGGTACGCGCACACGCGGCACAACGTGGGCTGGCTGGTCATCGACGAGGTCGCCCGCCGCGCCGGGGCCGCGTGGCGCAGGGAAGGCAAGGACGCCGAGGTGGCCGAGGTGCGCCTGGGGCCAGGGGCGGGCGAGAAGGTGCTGCTGGTCAGGCCGCTGACGTTCATGAACGCCTCCGGCCGGGCGGTCGCGCCGCTGATGTCCTTCTACAAACTGGAGGGCGCGGCCCTGCTGGTCGTGCAGGACGACCTGGACAGTCCCTTCGGGCTGCTGCGGCTGCGCATGGGCGGGCGGCACGGCGGGCAGAACGGCGTGCGGGACATCATCCGGCTGCTGGGCCACGAGGCCTTCGCGCGCCTGAAGATCGGCATCTCGCGCCCGCCCGCCGGCTGGGCGGTGCCGGACTGGGTGCTCAGCCGCTGGCGGGACGAGGAGAAGGGCGACCTGAACGAACTCGTGCGGCTGGGCGCGAACGCCGTGGAGGTCTGGGCGGCGTCCGGGCTGGCCGAGGCGCAGGGGCAGTTCAACGGCACGGACCTGCGCCCGCCGCCCCCTCCGAAACCCGCGGCCCCGGCACCTGTCCAGGCCACGGGGACCACGCGGTCAGCCGTGCCGGATGGAGCGGCGGGAGCGGGGCATACTGGCGGGCGTGTCGAAAAAACAGAAGAAGGCTGACGCGGCCCCCGCCGCGACCGTGACGGACCTGCGCCTGGACGTCCTGACGCACCTGTCGAACCTGCCCGGCGTGCCCGGACAGGAGGACGCCGTGCGCGACTTCGTGCTGGCCGAACTGCAGGGACTGGCCGACGAGGTCCGCGTGGACGCCATGGGCAACGTGATCGCCCGCCGCGCCGCCCGCCCGGGAAGGGCGAGGTGGCCGAGCGCGTCATGATCAGCGCCCACATGGACGAGATCGGGTTCCTGGTGCGCTTCATCGACGACCGGGGGTTCCTGCGCGTGCAGGCGCTGGGCGGCTTCGATACCCGCAACCTGTTCGCGCGTGACGTCACCGTCCACGCGCGGGGCGGGGCGCTGCCCGGCATCCTGACGCCCGGCGGGAAGCCCGTGCACATCGCGACGCCCGAGGAACGCAAGAAGATCCCGGAAGTCAAGGAGTTCTTCATCGACCTGGGCCTGGACGCCGACGAGGTCCGCGCGCAGGTGCGGATCGGGGACATGGTCACGCTGGACCAGTCGGCCCGCCGGGTCGGGCGGCTGGTGTGCGGCAAGGCCATGGACGACCGCGCCAGCGTGTTCCTGCTGCTCGAGACGCTGCGCGCCCTGCGCGGCCAGGACCTGCGGCACGAACTGATCGCGGTGTTCAGCACCCAGGAGGAGGTCGGGCTGCGCGGCGCGGTCACCGCCGCGTACGCCGTGGAACCCACGGTCGGGATCGGCCTGGACGTGACGCTGGCCGTGGACACGCCCGGCGTGCCCGCCGAGGACGCCGTGACGCAGCTTGGTCAGGGCATCGGCATCAAGGTCTTCGATTCGACCATGATCTCGCACCGCGCGCTCGTCGACCGTTTCTGGAACCTGGCGCAGGCCAGGGGCATTCCCGCGCAGCTGGAAGTGCTGTCCCTGGGCGGCACGGACGGCGCGGCCATCCAGCGCAGCCGGGGCGGCGTGCCCACCCTGACCCTCAGCCTCCCCACCCGCTACATCCACACGGTCGTGGAGGCCGTCCACGAGACCGACCTGCGCGCCGGCGTGGACCTGCTGGTCGCGTACCTGCGCTGAGCGGCCCGCCCCCTCCGGTCTTCACTGCCCCCACTGGGGCCGGAAGCCGGGGGGGGTGAAACGCCCCCTCGCGGCGGCGCGTACTGTGGGGCGTATGGAACTGCTCTCCGGTCTGCTGTCCTCGCTGGGCCTGTCGGGCGCGGCGGGCCTGAACGCCTTCGTGCCGCTGCTGCTGGTGGGGCTGCTCTCACGCTTCGGGGTGCTGGGCCTGAACGAGCCGTTCGACCTGCTGGGCAACACCTGGGTGCTGGTGGGCGTCGGCGTGCTGGGCCTGCTGGATTTCGTGGGTGACAAGATTCCGGGCGTGGACCACGCGCTGCACCTGCTGGGCGGCGTGGTGAACACGGCGGCGGGCGCGGTGCTGTTCGCAGCCCAGTCCGGCGTGGCCGACGTGCCCCCGGCCCTGAGCATGGCGCTGGGCCTGATCGTGGCGGGCGGCGTGCACGCCACGCGCACCGCGATCCGCCCGGTCGCGACCGCCACGACCGGCGGACTGGGAAACCCGGTGGTCAGCGGGGTCGAGGACGGGACCAGCCTGCTGCTCAGCGTGCTGGCCGTGTTCGTGCCGGTGCTGGGGGCGCTGGCCCTGGCGGCGCTGGGCGTGCTGGGCGTGCGTTTCTGGCTGGGTGTGCGCGGCCGCCGCGTCCTCTGATACGGACTCCGATTGAATGGGCTGCAAAGACCGTTCAATCCGAGCGGATGCGACTCGGAGAGCTGCTGCGCAGAGAAGGAGAGAAACGGATTCCGGACGTGGAGCCGGCCATCCGGTGAAGTTCCGGATTGTTGGCGAGACAAACGGAATCCGTATGACTGGCCGGTCGGACTTGTCACGCTCCGCAGGAGAGCGGGTGGGTGTTGAGCGGGTGACTGTTGACGGGCCGGACAGACTGGAACAGCCGCGAAGCGGAGAGGGGAGGCATCGGAAGACCAGACGTCCGGTGCCTCCCTTCGGTGAACGGCTCTGACGCCACGCCCGGAATCCTCCTCGCTGCGGGTCGCGCCCGCTCGGACTGACCGGCGTTGGCAATGCATGCAACCGGAGTCCGGTCAGGTGGACGCCGCTTGCAGGGAAGGCACGCACCGCTCATTCGGGCGGGGGGGAGGGGAGAGGAGACGCGGTGTCCGGGGTTCGCCGCACGCCACGCAGCCCCGGACGGGTGCGTGTGTAGGTTGCGCAGGGAAATCTAGCCAATTGTCAAGATTTACTTTGACATTCTGCAAAGCCTTCCCTAAGCTCGGGGTATGCAGGGATGCGACCACTGCAAATTGAGCGGTAAAAAGGAGACGCCATGAAAATGATCACGGCCGTCATCAGGCCCGAACGGGTCCAGCAGGTCAAGGAGGCGCTGTTCCAGGCCGGCATCAGCGGCATCACCCTCTCGCGCGTCAGCGGGCACGGCGGCGAGCAGGAGATCGTCGAGCACTACCGCGGCACGCGGGTCATGGTGGAATTCCGCGACAAGGTCGAGGTCCGCATGGCCGTCAGCGAACCCTTCGTGCAGGCCGCCATCGACGCCATCTGCCGCGGGGCCCGCACCGGCGAGGTCGGTGACGGCAAGATCTTCGTGCAGCCGCTCGAACGGGTCGTGCGTATCCGTACCGGCGAGCAGGACGCCGCCGCCCTCACCCCCGTCACCGAGACCCGCCTCACGCCCGCCTGAGGCGGACCCCCAGGAGTGCACCCATGACCCACCTCCGCAAGACCCTCCCGCTGGCCCTGCTGCTGGGCGGCGCGGCCCTCGCGCAGACCGAGGCGCCCAAACTCGACACCGGCGACACCGCCTGGATGATCGTCGCCTCCGCCCTGGTCCTGCTGATGACCCCGGGCCTCGCGTTCTTCTACGGCGGCCTCAGCCGCGCCCAGAGCGTCCTGAACACCATGATGATGAGCGTCGTGTGCATCGGCCTGATCGGCGTGCTGTGGATGCTCGGCGGGTACTCGATCGCCTTCGCCAGCGGCGGGAACGCCTTCTTCAGCGGACTTGCGAACGCGGGCTTCAACGGCCTGGCAGGGCAGCTGACCGGCACCATCCCCAGTTACATCTTCGCGGCCTTCCAGGCGATGTTCGCGATCATCGCCGTCGCCCTGATCAGCGGCGCCGTGATCGAGCGGATGCGCTTCGGGGCGTTCGTGCTGTTCGGCGGCCTGTGGAGCCTGCTGATCTACGCCCCACTGGCCCACTGGGTCTGGAACGCGGACGGCTGGCTGTTCAAGATGGGCGCGCTGGACTTCGCGGGCGGCACCGTCATCCACATCGCCGCCGGGGTGTCGGGCCTGGTCGCCGCCTCGGTGCTGGGCGCCCGCCTCGGCTTCCCCAGGACCGCGCACGTGCCCCACAACGTTCCCTTCGTGCTGCTGGGCGCGGGCCTGCTGTGGTTCGGCTGGATGGGCTTCAACGCCGGCAGCGCACTGGCCGCCAACCAGACGGCCGCGCTGGCCTTCATGACCACGCTGGTCGCCCCGGCCGCCGCCATGCTCACCTGGCTGGGCCTGGAAAGCGTCCGCAACGGGAAACCCACCGCCGTGGGCGCCGCCACCGGCCTGGTCGTGGGGCTGGTGGCCATCACGCCCGCCTGCGCCTATGTCAGCCCCGCCGCCTCGGTGATCGTGGGGGTGCTGGGTGCCGCCGCGAGCTTCGCTGCCGTGCAGCTGAAAAACCGCATGAAGGCCGACGACGCCCTGGACGTCTTCGCCTGCCACGGCGTCGCCGGGATCGTGGGCGCCCTGCTGACCGGCGCGCTGGCCTGGACGACCGGTGCGGGCAAGCCCGTGGGAGAGCAGCTGGTCATCCAGATCATCGGGGTCGCGGCCGCCGTCGCCTGGACCGGGCTGGGGACCTTCGTCCTGCTGAAACTGGTGGGGCTGGTCACGCCGCTGCGCGTGCCGGTCAGTCAGGAGATCGCCGGGATCGACATCAGCGCCCACAGCGAGCAGGGATACTCCGACAGCGAGACCGGCCTGGGTGCGCCCGTCTTCGTCGGCGGCGACTGATACGGACCCGGAGAGCGGGGGAGCCCAGAGGACCGTGAACGCAACCCGATACGACCGGTGCGGACGCCGCCTGAACGGCCTGCAGACCCCTCAAAGCGGGCGGCCCCGCTGAAATCCCCCAACCCATGACCTTCACGGGGCCCTGCCGGCCCGCACCACAACCCGCGACCCTCCACGTCCGCCTGCCTCCGACCGCATCCCCGGGGGCAGGCCTTCTGCGTGGGCCGCCCGGGGTGACGCGCCGCCGCGTGCGGGAGGGACGCTTGCCCTCCCGGACCCCCGAAGGGGCTGTGTTAGGATGGATTACGAGTCTGACGCAACTATCACAAAGGGTCGGGCCACCGCAAAACTCACCGCACCCCCGCCACACCTCATGACGTTCATGGGGCGTCTTGACCGGGGTGCTTGAGTCACGAAGGGAAAGGAGGAGTGAGTTTTGGACGTCTCAAGTCGAGTCTTAAGTGAACTGGCCAGCCGTGAAGCGGCGCTGGACGCGCAGATCGAAGCCGCCCGCGCACAGGCGCAGGCGACCGTGGAGGCAGCCGAAGCGGAAGCCGCCGGCATCCTCCGCGAAGCCGAGGCCCGCGCGAAAGCCATGCAGGCCGAGCACGAGCAGACGCTCGCCGCAGAGGTGCAGCAGATCCGCGCCCAGGCCAGCGCCAGCGCACAGCAGCAGGCGCAGGCCATCCGCGCCCGCGCCGAGGCCAAACTGGGCCAGGCCGTGGACACCATCATGAGGGCGGTGCTTCCGTGATCAACCCCATGCAGCAGGTCGTGATCGCCACGCGCAAACGCGACAGCGAAGCCGTCATTGCGGCCCTGCAGAACGCCGGGGTGCTGCACCTCAAGCCCATCACGGGCGGTCCACTGAACACCGGGACCCTGGCTGGACCAGACGCCCAGAGCCGCCGCGAGGACGAGCGCCTGCTCGCCCGCGCCGAGAGCACCATCGCGGAACTCGGCAGCTACCGACCCGCCCCCGCGCCCCTGCCCGCCGAGGGCAGCTGGGCCGACCTGATCGAACAGGCCGCCGTGCCGGTCTCGGCCCTGGCCCGCACCCGCCAGGAACTGCAGGCCGACCTGGACGCCGAGGCAGCCTACGGCCAGGCCGTGCGCGCCCTGGCACGCCTGGCCGGCGGCCTGGACCGCAGCCACCGCGTGGCGACCGTGCCGTTCCTGCTGCAACCCACCGACAACGTCGCTGAACTCGAAGCGGCGCTGAACGAGGGCCTGCGGGACCGTCACGCCCTGGCCACCGAGACGGTCGGCCAGAACCGCGTGGGCCTGATCGCGACCCTCCGCTCGGACCGCGACGCCGCGCGCGCCGCGCTGGGCAAGGTCCGCCTCGGCGAACTGCGCCTCCCGGGCCGCTTCGACAGCATGAGCCTCAGCGACGCCGCCGCGCAGATGGACCAGATCACCCAGACCGGGGAGACCCGCCAGCGTGAACTGACCACCGAACGCGACCGGCTCGCGCAGGCGCACGCCCCCACGCTGTACGCCATCCGCGACGCCCTGAAAGACCGCGTCGCCATTCACGACGTCCGCGCCGTGTCCGCCCGTGGCAAGTACAGCCTCGCGCTGCAGGGCTACGTCCCGGAAGACCGGATCGCTGCCCTGAAAGGCGCGCTCGGGACCTTCGGTGACGCCGTCAGCTACGAACTGCACCCGGTCGACGATCACCACGACGCGCTCGTGCCGGTCGAACTGAAGAACAACAGCTACGTCAAGCCCTTCCAGACCGTGATGGGCCTGATGACGCCGCCCAAGTACGGCACCTTCGACCCCACCTGGGTCGTGGCGCTGTTCTTCCCGCTGTTCTTCGGGATCATCATGGCCGACATCGGCTACGGCCTGCTGTTCCTGTGGTTCGGCATGTGGCTGCTCGGCAAGGCCCGGCGCAACGAAGGCTGGAACCTCAGCTTCTTCGGCGCGTTCGTGCCGCCCGCCACCCTCAAGGACCTGGGCTTCGTGACGAACGTCATGGCCGCCTGGACCATCCTGTGGGGCTTCCTGACCGGCGAGTTCTTCGGCACCCTGCTCGAGCACCTGCACTTCTTCTACATCAACCCCGAACTGCTCAACTCCCTGTGGAGCTGGACCGGCGTGACCTACCCCATCGAGGAAGGCGTCAAGCACTACGGCGTGATCCCGATCGTGTTCCCCCGCCTGGAAACCGGCTACTTCAGCAACGTCGCGCTGGTGTTCGCGCTGTGCTTCGGCATCCTGCAGGTCCTGTGGGCCTGGGCGATCCGCATCCAGCAGGGCGTCAAGCACAAGGACAGCACCCACACCTGGGAAGGCGTCGCGCTGTTCGGCGGCGTGCTGGCCCTGATCATGCTGGCCTTCGCCACCAAGGCCGGGAAGGACTTCAGCGCCTTCACGGACTTCAGTGACCCCCGCATCCTGGTCATGTACGCCGGCTTCGCCGCGTTCATCGTCGGCTGGCTGCGCGTCATCAAGCACTACCCGCTGCTGCCGGTCGAACTGCTCTCGCAGGGCGGCGCGGTGGTCAGTTACGCCCGTATCTTCGCGGTCGGCCTGGTGTCCGCCATCCTGGCGAAACTCTGCACCGACCTCGGCTGGAGCCTCGGCGAGACGCTGGGCTTCATCGGTATCCTGATCGGCGTGCTGCTGGGCATCGTCCTGCACTTCTTCGTGCTGGCCCTGACCCTGATCGGCCACATCCTGCAACCCCTGCGTCTTCACATGGTCGAGTTCCTCAACCCGACCGGTTTCAACGCTGATTCCAGCCCCCGCTACAACCCCCTTCGTCGCCTCAGCCCCACCCAGGGGCAGGTTAAATAACCTTCAGGAGTGTTCACCATGACCAAGTACAACAAGATCGTCGTCGCTTCCCTCGTCCTCGCCCTCGCCACCAGCGGTCTCGCCCAGGAAGGCGCTGCAGCCGCCGGCAGCAACGCTGACAACATGTACCAGGGTCTGCGCGCCATCGGCGCCGGCCTGGCCCTCGGCCTCGGCGCCATCGGCACCGGCATCGCCCAGGCCCGCATCGGCTCCAGCCTCGTCGGCGCCGTCGCCGAGGACCCCAGCAAGGCCGGCAGCCTGCTGCTGTACTTCCTGCTGCCCGAAACCCTGGTCATCTTCGGCTTCCTTGCGCTGTTCATCCTGAACTGATATGGCGCTCGACAAGCTCCTCGAAAACGAAGCCCAGGCCGAAATCGAGCGCATCCGCGCCGACGCGCAGGCCCGCGCCGAGCAGATCGTCGCCGGCGCCCACGAACGCGCCCGGACGCTCATCGAGAGCCGCACCCGCCAGCTGGACAACCAGCGGCAGGCGGAACTCGTGCGCGCCCGCAGCGCCGCGGACCTGGACAGCAACGCCCAGCGCCTGACCTCCTCCGACACCCTGCAGGCCCAGGCCTTCCAGGTTTCCGAGCAGTACCTGCACTCCAGCGTCACCTCGCCCGAGTACCCGCAGATCCTGGCGAAACTGATCAGCGAGGCCCTGCAGGTCCTGCCGAACGCCGAGGCGGTCGAGGCCAGCCTGAACGAACACGACGCCGTCCGTCAGGCGCTCGCCCAGCTGGGCCGCACCCTGGACATCCGCGTGAACGATCAGGTCAAGACCGGCGTGCGCCTGGTCGGCCCCGGCGGCAAGTCCAGCATCCAGAACACCCTCACCGGCCGACTGGACCGCGTGCGCGGTGAACTCGCGCCGCAGATCAGCCGACTGCTGGCCGAGTAAGGACCGACATGCCCGACGACTACGCTTACATCAACACGCGCGTCCGCATCATGCGGACCAAACTGCTCGACGGACGCTCGCTTGACTCGGCGCTCGCCGCGGGCAGCTACCAGGAGTTCCTGCGGGTCCTGAGCGAAACCGACCTCGCCGCGAACCTGCGCGACACCACCAACGAGACCGCCGGACTGACCGAACTGGACCAGGCCCTGAGCCGCAACCTGTTCGACACCACCCAGAAGGTCCTGGGCTTCGCCGACGGTGACGCCAAACGCGAGATCCAGGCCCTGCTGATGAAGTGGGACCTCGTGAACCTCAAGACCGTGGCACGCGGTGTGGTCAGTGGCCGGGGCGCGGACGCCATCCTGGCCAGCCTGATCCCCGGCGGGACCATCAAGGCCAGCGCCCTGCAGGCCGCCGCGCAGAGCAGCGACCTGCCGGGCGCCGCCGCCGCCATCGCCGTCAGCGGACACCCGCTCGCCGCGGCAATGCGCGCCGGCGCGCAGGCCTACGCCGCCAGCAACCGCCTGCTCGACCTCGAAGTGGCGCTGGACCAGGGCTACTACCGCTACGCGCTGAGCGTGGCGCGCAACACCAGCCTGCGCCGCTACCTCAGCCGCGAGATCGACGTCACCAACGCCCTGATCGCCCGCGCGAGCGCCGGACAACCCCTCGACCCGAACCTGTTCGTGGCCGGCGGGAAACTCGACGCCGCCGGGTACGCCCGCCTCGCCGGCGGGGACGCGGGCGGCCTGAGCGACGTCTCGGCCATCCTGGACGCCCCCAGCCTCGAGGAAGCCGAAGTCGCCGCCCGCACCGCCCTGGACACCGCCGCGCGCAACGTCGCCGCCGGTGACCCCGAAGGCGTGGGCATCATCCTCGACTTCCTGCGCCGCAAGGAAATCGAGATCGCCAAACTGCGCCTGATCGGCCGTGGCAAGTTCTACGACCTGCCCACCGACCAGATCCGCCGCGAGGTGCAGGCATGACCAAAAGCACCTCCACCCAGCGCGTCGCCGTTCTCAGTGACGCCGAGACCGCCACCGGCTACCGCCTCGCGGGCGCCGAGGTGATCGAGGCGACCCCCGAGACGGCCCTGGCAGAACTGGAACGCGTGATCATCAGCGGCACCTACGGCCTGATCGCCGTGGACACCGGCCTGATCCCCGACCCGGCCACCGCCACCGCCCGCGTGATGCGCGGACGCGACCTGCCGATCCTGCTGCCCATCCCCAGCCTGCGCGACGCGTTCAACCCGGACACCGTCGACGCCAAGGCCTACATGGGCAAACTGGTGCGCGACACCATCGGCTTCGACATCAAACTGTAAGACGGAGGCTGAAGGCAGATGGCACAAGGCAGATGGCAACAACACAGAAGAAACCTGAGCGTTCTCGCTCGCGGCCTTCTGCCATCGACCTTCCGCCTTCTGCCCCTCCCAAGGAGTACCAAATGACGCAGAACAAGACTGGCGTCGTGCAGAGCATCGCCGGACCGGCCGTCATCGCTGACGGCATGTACGGCGCGAAAATGTACGACATCGTGCGCGTGGGCCAGGAGCGCCTCGTGGGCGAGATCATCCGCCTCGACGGCAACACCGCCTTCGTGCAGGTGTACGAGGACACCAGCGGCCTGACCGTCGGTGAGCCCGTGGAAACCACCGGCCTGCCCCTGAGCGTCGAGCTCGGGCCGGGCATGCTGAACGGCATCTACGACGGCATTCAGCGCCCCCTGGACAAGATCCGCGAGGCGTCGGGCGACTTCATCGCGCGCGGCATCGAGGTCTCTTCCCTGGACCGCACCAAGAAGTGGAGCTTCACGCCCACCGTGCAGGTCGGCGACACCGTCACGGGCAGCGCCATCCTGGGCACCGTGCCGGAGTTCTCCTTCACCCACAAGGTCCTGACGCCCCCCGACAAGAGCGGCAAGCTCGCCTGGATCGCGCCCGCCGGTGAGTACACCATCGACGACACCATCGCGAAACTCGAGGACGGCACCGAACTGCGCATGGCCCACTACTGGCCCGTGCGTGCGCCCCGTCCCGTCGCCAAGAAACTCGACCCCAGCCTGCCGTTCCTTACGGGCATGCGCATCCTGGACGTCCTGTTCCCCCTGGTGATGGGTGGCGCGGCCGCGATCCCCGGTCCCTTCGGCTCCGGCAAGACCGTGACGCAGCAGAGCGTGGCGAAGTACGGCAACGCCGACATCGTCGTGTACGTCGGTTGCGGCGAGCGCGGCAACGAGATGACGGACGTGCTCGTCGAGTTCCCGGAACTGGAAGACCCCAAGACCGGCGGGCCCCTGATGCACCGCACCATCCTGATCGCCAACACCTCCAACATGCCCGTGGCCGCCCGTGAAGCGAGCGTCTACACCGGCATCACGCTGGCCGAGTACTTCCGCGACCAGGGCTACTCCGTGTCCCTGATGGCCGACTCCACCAGCCGCTGGGCCGAGGCGCTGCGCGAAATTTCTTCCCGCCTGGAAGAAATGCCCGCCGAGGAAGGCTACCCGCCCTACCTGGGCGCCAAGCTCGCCGCGTTCTACGAGCGCGCCGGGGCCGTCAAGACCCTCGCGGGCGACGACGGCGCGGTCAGCGTGATCGGCGCGGTCAGCCCCGCCGGCGGTGACATGTCCGAGCCCGTCACGCAGGCCACCCTGCGTATCACGGGGGCCTTCTGGCGTCTGGACGCCGGCCTCGCCCGCCGCCGTCACTTCCCCGCCATCAACTGGAACGGCTCCTACAGCCTGTTCACGCCCATCCTGGACTCCTGGTACCGCGCCAACGTCGGCGAGGACTTCCCGGAACTGCGCCAGCGCATCGGCAACCTGCTGCAGCAGGAAGCGGCGCTGCAGGAAGTCGTGCAGCTCGTCGGTCCCGACGCCCTGCAGGACAACGAACGCCTGATCATCGAGGCGGGCCGCATGCTGCGCCAGGACTTCCTGCAGCAGAACGGCTTCGACCCGGTCGACGCCAGCGCCAGCATGCCCAAGAACTACGGCCTGATGCAGATGTTCCTGAAGTTCTACGACCAGGCCGAACTGGCCCTCAAGGACGGCGCGACCATCGACGAGATCGTCCAGAGCCCCGTCATCGAGAAACTCGCCCGCGCCCGCTACACCGCCGAAGGTGACTTCGCCGCGTACCGCGACGACGTGCTGAGCGAACTCGACACCACCTTCAAGGGAGTGAAAGCGTGACCCTTCTCCAGAAGGAATACAACGACGTCGCGTACATCTCCGGGCCGCTGCTGTTCGTGAACGCAGCCTCGGACCTCGCGTACGGCGCCATCGTGAACATCAAGGACGCCACCGGCAAACTGCGCGGCGGTCAGGTCATCTCCGTGACCGACCAGAACGCCGTGATCCAGGTGTTCGAGGAAACCCGTGGTCTGGACCTCGCGACCGCCAGCGTCAGCCTCGTCGAAGACGTGGCCCGCCTGGGCGTCAGCAAGGAAATGATCGGCCGCCGCTTCGACGGCCTGGGCCGCCCCATCGACGGGCTGCCCGAGGTGATCGCCGAGAAGCGCCTGAGCATCAACGGTCAGGCCATGAACCCCGCCGCGCGCGCCAAGCCCGAGGAGTTCATCCAGACCGGCATCAGCACCATCGACGTGAACACCAGCCTGATCCGTGGTCAGAAACTCCCGATCTTCTCGGGCTCGGGTCTGCCGCACAACGAACTGGCCGCCCAGATCGCCCGTCAGGCCAAGGTGCCCGGCCACGAGGGTGACTTCGCCGTGGTGTTCGCCGCGATGGGCCTGACCCAGCGCGAAGTCAGCTTCTTCACGCAGGAATTCGAGCGGACCGGCGCCCTTGCCCGCTCTGTGCTGTTCCTGAACAAGGCCGACGATCCCGCCGTGGAGCGTCTGCTGACCCCCCGCATGGCCCTGACCACCGCCGAGTACCTGGCCTTCGAGCACGGTTACCACGTGCTGGTGATCCTGACCGACCTGACGAACTACTGCGAGGCCCTCCGTGAAATCGGCGGCGCCCGCGAGGAGATCCCCGGTCGCCGTGGCTTCCCCGGTTACATGTACACCGACCTCGCGAGCCTGTACGAACGCGCCGGCGTGGTGCAGGGCAAGCCCGGCTCGGTCACGCAGATCCCGATCCTGTCCATGCCCGACGACGACATCACGCACCCCATCCCCGACCTGACCGGCTACATCACCGAAGGTCAGATCGTGGTGGACCGCGCGCTGAACGCCAAGGGCGTGTTCCCCCCGATCAACCCCCTGCCTTCGCTGTCCCGCCTTCAGGGCAACGGCATCGGCAAGGGCAAGACCCGCGCCGACCACAAGAACGTCTCGGACCAGCTGTTCGCCGCGTACGCCAACGGCCTGGACCTGCGCAAACTGGTCGCCATCACCGGTGAAGACGCCCTGAGCGAAACCGACAAGCTGTTCCTGCGCTTCGCGGACGACTTCGAGAACTACTTCATCGGCCAGGGCAACCAGGACCGCTCCATCGACGACAGCCTCACCGTCGCCTGGGGCATCCTGAGCAAACTCCCCCAGAGCCAGCTGACCCGCCTCGGCAAGGACTCCATCGACAAGTACTACGGCACCAAGATGGACGAGATGTGGAAAGGCAACCGCATGTGACCCCCTGACGGAAGGCGGCCCGGCCCGCGTGGCCCGGAACTCCCGCCTTCCGTCATTACCGACCGACCAGGGAGGTGAATACTTATGGCAGAACAGATCAGCCCCACCCGCAGCGCCATGCTGGCCAGCAAGGCCAGCCTGAAAACCGCGCAGAGCGGCGCGGACCTCCTGAAACGCAAGCGTGACGCCCTCATCGGCGAATTCTTCGCGCTCGTCAAGGACGCCCTCGCCGCGCGCGAGGAACTCGCCGGCGTCAGCAAGGGCGCGTACACCAGCCTGTTCGGCGCGAAAGCCTGGGACAGCCCCGAGGCCGTCGAGAGCCTCAGCCTCGCCGGCAGCGGCGACTACGCCGTCGACATGCAGATCGTGAGCATCTACGGCGTGAAGGTCCCCAAGATCGAGATCCCGGAGCGTCGCAACGCCGCCACGTTCAGCCCCATCAACGTCGGCGCGCGCACCATCCAGGCCGCCACCGACTTCGGCGGGGTGCTGGAGGCCATCGTCAAGGTCGCCGCGACCGAGACGAAACTGCGCCGCATCGGCGAGGAAATCAAGAAGACCAGCCGCCGCGTGAACGCCCTGGAACAGATCCGCATTCCGGGCATTCAGGAGGACATCCGCTTCATCCGCGGGGTGCTCGACCAGCGCGAACGCGAGGCCAGCTTCACCCTGAAGAAGATCAAGGCGAAACTGGAAGCCGAAGCCGCCAAGGACAAGGCCAACGCGCAGGCCGGAAACCACGGCAGCGCCGCCGACTGAGAACAACTCCGGTTGAATGGTTTGTCAAAACCGTTCAACCCGAGCGGATGCGAGTTGGAGCAAGGCGGATGCCGGGCGTGGAGTCGATCACCCGGTGCTGTGCCGGGTGAACGATGAAACAGACGGGATCCGTACGAAGACGCAACTGCGTTCCACGAACCGCCCCCCACCCGGAGGGCGGTTTTCTGTGCGCTGTGCGTGCGGGCGCGCTATGCTGCGCGGCAACCACAACCCTGTTCCCGCCGCGCCGCTGCCCTGTGGCTGCGCCCGTCTGACCCTTCCGAGGTGCCCGTATGCCCACACTCCTGCCCTGCCCTTCACGCCCGTGACCCCCTCCACCCTGCCCCTGAGCGGCGTGCGGATCGCGGATTTCACGCGGGTGCTGACCGGGCCGTTCGCCACCATGCTGCTGGGCGACCTGGGCGCGGACGTGATCAAGGTCGAGCCGCCGGGCGGGGACGACACGCGCGCCTGGGGGCCGCCCTTTCAGGTGGGGGAGGGGGGCCGCGAGAGCAGCTACTTCCTGAGCGTGAACCGCAACAAGCGCAGCCTGACCCTGGACCTGAAAACCCCGGACGGGCTGGACGTCGCGCGCCGCCTGATCGCCGGGAGTGACGTGCTGATCGAGAACTTCCGGCCCGGCACGCTGGACCGCCTGGGCCTGGGCTGGGAGGCCCTGAGCGCCGCCCACCCGCGCCTGATCTACGCGAGCATCACGGGTTTCGGGCTGGACGGCCCATACCGGGACCGGGCCGGGTACGACGTCGTGGCGCAGGGCATGGGCGGCATGATGAGTTACAACGGCGAGCCGGGCGGGCCGCCCCTGCGGGTGGGCGTGGCGGTGGCCGACGTGTTCGCGGGGTCGCTGGTCACGCAGGCGATCCTGGCGGCCCTGTACGCCCGCGAACGCACCGGGCGCGGCGAGCGGGTGGACGTGAACCTGCTGGAGAGTGTCGTGGCGCTGGGCAGTTCGCAGGTGGGCCGGTTCCTGGCGACGGGGGAGGTGCCTGCCCCCACCGGGAACGACCACCGGTCCATCGTGCCGTACGGGACGTTTCCCTGCGCGGACGGCTTCGTGAACATCGCCGTGGGGAACGACGCGCTGTGGCGGCGCTTCTGCGAGGCGTTGGACCTGACGGAGCTGGGCGCCGACGCCCGCCTCATCACGAACGAGGGACGCGTGACGCACCGCGCGGACCTGGACGCCCGGATGCTGCCCGGACTGGCCCGCCACTCGCGGCAGGAGGTCATGGACCGCCTGGAACGCGCGGGCGTGCCGTGCGGCCCCGTGAACGACCTGGCCGAGGTGTTCGCGGACCCGCACGTGCAGGCGCGCGGCGTGGCCGTGACCGTCCCGCACCCCACGCTGGGCGAGACGACCGTGACCAGCCCACCCTGGCGGTTTGGTGGCGAGGCCCTGCCGGTGCGCCGCGCGCCGCCCACACCCGGCCAGCACACGGCCGAGGTGCTGGCCGAACTGGGACTGCCAGGGATGGCCGGGTCTACGCCAGCCGCTCCAGAGCCCGCCTCAGATTGACGCGTGCCGGGGCGTCCAGCGCCGCGAATTCCGGCGTGAGGTACAGCCGCTCGCGGGTCAGGAAGCCCCGCAGGACCGCCGAGCGGCCCGCCCGGTAGGCGCTGTCGGGGACGTGCGCGTACTCGGCGCGGATGGCGCGGTCGTAGGCGTCGAAGGTGTCGGGGTCGGCACCCAGGATGCCCAGGTCGGCGTCCACGAACAGGGCCTCGGCCCGCGTGGTCGGGGGCGCGGCGTGGCGCGTGGCGAGAATCAGGTCTCGCACCTGCGCCTGCACGTCCACACCGGCGCCCTGTGCGGCCAGCCACGCGCCGAACACGTCCGCGCTGCGTTCCTCGTTGTCGGCGGCGCGCGGGTCGTAGATCAGGTCGTGCCCCCACGCCGCCAGTTCCAGTTCCGGTGTGAGGACGCCGCGCCCGCCCAGCGCCCGGATCAGGGACTGGACGTGCGCGGCGGTGTGGTAGGCACGCTCCGGCGCGTCGTAGAACGGCCGCGCGAAGGCTTCGGCGGCCGCCACGAGCGTCACGGGTTCAGCCGTGCCGGGCCGCGAGGGCCGCGCCGATCACGCCGGCGTTCGTGCCCAGCTGCGCGCGGCGGATCGTGACGGACGCGAAGCCCTGCGCGTACTCGTCGGCGGCGGCCTGCACGCCGTGGAAGAAGTAATCCCCGACGCTGGCGACCCCGCCGCCCAGCACGAACACTTCCGGGTCGATGGTCTTCTGCAGGTCGGCCAGCGCGATGCCGATGTGCCGCATGGCCTGCGCGACCACGCGCCGCGCGGCCGGGTGGCCCTGCTGCGCCAGCTGGAAGGCCTCGGCGGTGCTCACGTCGCGGTTCAGGGCGAAACTGGCGTCCCGGGCGATGGCGGTGCCGCTGGCGACCGCCTCGAGCGCGCCGTCCAGGCCCGCGCCGCTGACCGGGCCGCCGGGCAGCGCCGTGATGTGCCCGATCTCGCCGGCGATGCCGTGCCGTCCACGCCAGATGCGGCCGTTCAGGACGATGCCCGCGCCGATGCCGGTGCTGACCGTCACGTAGATGCTGCTCTCGGTGCCGCGCGCCGCGCCCAGGTGCGCCTCGGCCAGCGCGGCGGCCTTGGCGTCGTTCTCCAGCACCACGCGCTGCGCGAGGCGGTCACGCAGGCCGTCGACCAGCGGCACGTCGGTGAAGCCGTAGATGTTCGGCGCGAACTTCACGCGGGTCCGGTCGGCGTTCAGCGGGCCTGGAATGCCCACGCCGATCAGGCGGGCGTCCGGGTGGCGGTCCTGCAGGCGGCGGATCTCGCCGGCGATGGCGTCCAGCACGGTTTCCCAGCCGGTTTCCGGGGTGGGGATCACGTGCGCGTCGAGCAGTTCGTCGCCGCGCAGGACGCCGCTGGCGATCTTGGTGCCGCCCACGTCGATGCCGATGCTGATGGGTTCGGGAATGGAGGGGTTACTCATGGAGGCTCCTGGGCGCGGGTGCGCCGGGTCCGGTCGGGGGAGGGGCGGTCCGGGAGACGCCGATCGGAAAGGCCGGAACCCGCAACCTGGGACCGCTTCCAGTCGAGTCGTTCCGGACGGCCGGGACGGAGAAACGAATCAACAAGACCTGCTCTGCACCCAGAACTGTACCGCGCCGGACACCGACCCGGCACCCATTCGTCTGGGCACCGCCCCCTTCCGCCGCCCGCCCGGCCCCGGGGGGGGCGGGGCCGCCGCATACGGACGGCGTCTGTTCCGTTCACAACCCGGCACGGCACCGGGTGGGCAACTCCGCGTCCGGATCAGTCCCGCGCCGGGTCCTCCGGCTCGAAGCCCAGCAGCGCCAGCGCCTCGGGCAACTGCACCTCCGGCACGTACAGGCCCACGTCACCCTGATAGCCGCCCGTCTCGATCTCGATCACGGGGCTGCCCATCGACCACTGGAACGGCGTGCGGACCACGCTCACCACCCCGCCGTCCGACAGGGTGCGCCGCCAGCCCTCGGCCAGCAGGCGCGGCAGGGTGTCCAGCCGCACCCACACGTCACCCTGGTACAGCACGCGGTCCTCGTACGCGCTCACGCCGGTCCCGCCGCGCGCACCGTGACCCGCGCCACGCGCGCCGCGAACGACGCCGGAATGACCGCCGGCACCCCGCCCGCATCCACGCTCACCTGCACGGACCGCGCGAACGCACACGGCACGCCGTCCGCCAGGATGCGGGCCACGCCCGTCCAGCTGGTCCGGCCCACCCGCTCGATCAGCGTCTCGATCACGACCTCCTGGCCCAGGCGGATCTCGCGCACGTAATCCAGTTCCAGCCGCGCCAGCACCGAACGGTCATCCGCGTCGCGCAGGTCCAGCGCGCGGGACATGTCCATGCGCGCCACCTCCAGGAACTCGGCGTACCGGGCGTTGTTCACGTGCCCCATGGCGTCCAGGTCGCCGTAACGCAGCTGAATCACCGTGCGGTGCGCGTCCTGCCAGTTCAGGGCCGGAATGCGCCCCCCGTTGCCCACGGCCACGCCGCCACTCGTCTCAGATGAACCCGTCATGCCCGCAGTGTAGAGCGCACCGCCCGGCCTCTCATGTGCCCCATCCACGCCCGGGGCCGGAACGCTATGCTGACCGGCGTGACCGACGTGCCGCCCCCCCCAGTCCCACCGGCGCGGGCGACGTGGTGGCAGCGCCTGCAACGCCTGCCGCTGACCATGATGATCGCCAGCCTGCTGGCCGGCCTGGGCATCGTGCAACTGACCTTCCAGCTGGGCAACTCGGTGTACCGCACCCTGACCTGGAGCGAGGAGACCCGTCAGACCCTGACCCGCGTCGCCACGCTGGAACGCGACGTGCAGATCCTCCAGGACGCCGTGAAAGCCAGCCGGGACCCCAGTTACCTGCGTGCCCTGGCCCGCTGCCGCGGGTTCGTCGGCAAGAACGAGCGGGTGATCGTCGCCAGTGACGCCCCGGAAACCCCGCCCGGCGAGAACTGCAAGGCCCTGCGCGTTCCTTAGGGGCGTTGATGGTTGATAGGGGGGGTGTCCCTTCCATCAACCATCAACGTTCAACTCTCAACCCCTTAAAACACGCGGTCGAGGATCAGCGGCTCCGGCGCGGGGGCCTGGGCGCCCAGGGTCAGCCCCTCCGTGAGGAGGCGCGTGGCGACCTCCAGGCCGCGCCCGTCCCTGTGGTAGATGCGCAGCACGGCCTCGCCCGCCTGCACCGCCTCGCCGGGTTTGCGCAGCAGTTCCACGCCCACGCCGTGATCGATGGCCTCGCCCTTGCGTTCGCGGCCGCCGCCGAGGGCCAGCACGGCGCGGCCCACGCTCAGCGCGTCGATGCCCGTCACGAAGCCCGCCTGCGGCGCCGTGACGTCCGCGCGGCCCGGCGCCACGTCGAAGTTGCTGACGTCGTCCACGTAGGTGGCGTCGCCGCCCTGCGCGGCCACGAACGCCCGGAACTTCGCCAGGGCGCTGCCGTCCGTCAGGGTGGCGCGGGCGCGGGCGGCGGCCGAAGCCTCGTCCTCGCCCTGGGCGGCCAGCGCCTCCACGGCCAGCGCCACGCACAGTTCGGTCAGGTCGGTGGGACCCTCGCCGCGCAGGGTCGCCAGGGCTTCGAGGACCTCCAGGCTGTTGCCGGCCATGTGGCCCAGCGGGGTGTCCATGTCGGTCAGGACGGCGCGCACCTGCCGTCCGGCGCGGTTGCCGATGTCCACCATCGCGCGGGCCAGGCCGCGCCCGGCGTCCAGGGTGCGCATGAACGCCCCGGCGCCCACCTTCACGTCCAGCACGACCGTGTGCGCGCCGGACGCGAGTTTCTTGCTCATGATGGAACTGGCGATCAGCGGCAGGCAGTCCACGGTGGCGGTCACGTCACGCAGCGCGTACAGCTTCCCGTCGGCCGGGGCGAGGTCCTTGCTCTGCCCGACGAGCGCCAGGCCGATCTCGCGGGCCTGCGCGATGAAGCGGTCCTCGTCGAGTTCGCTGGTCCAGCCGGGAATGCTCTCCAGCTTGTCGATGGTGCCGCCGGTGTGGGCGAGGCCGCGCCCGCTCATCTTGGCGACCGTCTGGCCCAGCGCGGCCAGCATGGGCGTCAGGATCAGGCTGGTCTTGTCGCCCACGCCGCCCGTGGAGTGCTTGTCGACGGTGCGGGGCAGGTCCCCGAGGTTCATCAGGTCGCCGCTCTCGGCCATGACCATGGTCAGGTCGGCGGTCTCCTGTTCGGCCATGCCGCGCAGGAACACGGCCATCAGCCACGCGCTCATCTGGTAGTCGGGCACCTCGCCGCGCGTGTAGCCCAGCACCAGGGTCTCCAGTTCGGCGCGGGTGTGGGTCTCGCCGTCGCGTTTCTTGCGGATCAGGTCGGGAATGTTCACGGCATTCAGGTTCTGGGCGGTCATAGCGTAGTTTACGTCCGCCGGACGGAATTCTGTCCCTCTCCGCCCCGTTCCGCGGGATCGGCCGCGCTTTTCCATCCGACCTTGGCGTGCGTGCCGTCGCAGTAGGGTTTGTTCCCGCTCTGTCCGCAGCGGCACAGGGCGGCGCGGACCTCGCGCTGCTCACCCTGCGGCGTGTCGATCACGAGGTTGCCGCGGATCATCAGCGGACCGTCGGGCGTGGGGGTGACGGTGGTGGGTTCTGCGGGCATCTCGGCCTCCTGTCCCATGACGTAGTGCAGCGCCCCGGTGGGGCAGGTGCGGACGACCGCCGCGACCGCCTCGGCCGCGGCGCTGGCAGGCTGGATCCACGGGCGGGCCTTCGGGTCGAACACGCCGGGCAGGCCGCGCACGCAGCTGGCGACGTGCAGGCAGCGCCGCGCGTCGTAGTACACCGTGATGCCGGGGCCCGTGTACGCCTTCCCCTGCGCGAGGTCCTCGTTGGTGGGGGTCATGCCCCAGTGTACGCAGGGTCAGGCTGGGCCGGGGGGGTGTGCGCGGCGCAGCGTGCGGCCAGCCGGGCGAACTCGCCGCGCAGTTCCGGGGGGCTGTCCACGCGGAAGTCGCAGTCCAGGCCCAGCAGGAACGCCGCGAACCCCGTCAGGCCCTCGCGGGTGGTGGTCAGGCGGGTGCCGTGGGCGTCGGGGCGCAGGTCGGTTCCCCAGGTGGACACCCGGCCGCGCAGGGCTTCCGGCGGGCAGTCGAGCCACACGCTGATCGCGTGGGTGGGTGTCGGGGCGCGCAGCGTGGACCGCAGGTACGCGGCCGCGTCGAAGTCGGGCTCGGGCGTGAAGTGACGGTCCTGCACGGTCAGGGCGCTCATGCGGTCCAGCCGGAACGAGCGGCGCGCCCCGCGCAGGTGGCAGTGCGCGACGGCGTACCAGCGGCCCTCCAGATGCACGACACGGTGTACGTCCGCGTCGCGGCGCGTCTCGGGGGCCTCGGGGGCGGCGTACGTGAAGGTGACGGTGCAGGCGTCCCGCACGGCGCGCAGCAGCCCCGCGAGCAGCTGGGCGTCGGTGGGCGCCACCCAGGGGCCGGTGTCGAACTGCACGCTGCCCTCCAGGGCCAGCATGTCGGCGCGCAGGGCGTGGGGGAGGCTGCGCGACAGCTTGGCGCTGGCGGCCTCGGCGGCGGGTGCCAGGGCGTGCAGGCCCAGGTGCCGCAGGGTGCGCAGGCCCAGGGCGGCGGCCAGCGCCTCCTCGGGCGTGAACATCAGCGGGGGCAGGCGGAAGCCCGCCTTCAGGCGGTACGCGCCGCCCACGCCCCGGCGGCCCTCGACCGGAATGCCCAGGTCCTGGAGGCGGGCGACGTAGCGCTGCACGGTGCGCGGGCTGACTTCCAGGCGGCGGGCCAGGTCGGCGCCGCTGACCTCCTCGTGGGCCTGCAGGAGTTCCAGGACGGTCAGTACCCGCATGCTCGGGTCGTACATGCCTTCATGGTAATCGCAATAGGCGTCACGTTCTGACGGGAATCCGGATTACGCTGGAGGCAGATTCAACCCCAGGAGGTTTCACCCATGACCGCACCCGCTGCCGTGTCCGCCGCTGTCCTGTCGCCCGCGCTGTCCATCCCCGACTTCATCACGCACTGGCAGGGCCACCGCGTCCTGACCCGCCGCGTCATCGAGGCCTTCCCCGAAGACCAGCTGTTCAGCTTCTGCCTCGGCGGCCTGCGGCCCTTCGGCGCGCAGGCCACCGAGATCCACCTCGTGGACGCCATGACCGTCACCGCCCTGCGCGGCGGCGGGTGGCCCGAACCCGACTGGACGACCGGCCCCACCGACCGCGCCAGCCTGCTGACCGCCTGGGACGCCGTGAGCGCCGACCTCGCCGACCACGGCCCGCACACCGACCCCGCCTTCTTCACCCAGCTGCACGCGCTGCCGTGGGGCGAGATGCCCGGCTGGGTCGCCGCGATCTACGCCGTGGACAACGGCCTGCACCACCGCGCCCAGGGCTACGTCTACCTGCGCGCCCTCGGCATTGAGCCCCCCGCCTTCTACGAGCGGTGAACGCCGTGCCCACGCCCGACACCCGGGCCAGCCTCCCGACCCGGCTGGACCGGCCCTCCCCGCCGGGCGCAACGCCGGACCGACACGCGGACCCCCGGTGCGGCGGGCGGCGTCCCGTAGAGGACGAGGCCCCCGCACGACACCCCCCCCACGCGCCGCAGCGTCCCACCAGGGGCATCCGCTGCCAGCTGCCCTGAACCCCCGGAGACCGCATGACCGACCTGACCCTGCTGCTCGAAGCCTTCCGCCGCAACGCCCGCGTGAACGACACCCTGATCGCCGCCCTGACGCCCGGGGAGTTCGCCCTGACCGACGGCCATGGCGGGTGGACCGTCGAGCGGCACCTGCGGCACATGGCGCGCTTCCGCGTGGGCTGGCTGTGGAACATCAGCCGTGACCACGCCACGCCGCTGCTGAACCCGGACGAACTGGACGCCGACGGCGACCCGCAGTGGCGCTGGGCCAGCGCCCCCGCCACCCACCTGCCCGAAGCGCTGGCCGCCGGGGACGCCGCCGCCCTTGCCGCCGTGGAGGCGCACCGCGCGTCCGGCGAGCCCTTCGCGGACCCCTGGAACGAGGGCACGTACCGCAGCGACCCGGCGCACTTCCTGATGCATACCATCGTGCACGACAGCCACCACCGCGGGCAGGTCCTGAGCCTGCTGCGTCAGGGAGGCCGCACGCCCGAGCAGATGGACGCGCTGGACGGCCACTGGGCGATCTGGCGCGGGTAGCGCCGCCTGCGCCCGTGCAGAAACGCCCCCACCGGTTCAGGGTGGGGGCGTCGGCCTGTGCAGCGGGAGATCAGGCGGGCGGCACCTTGGCCAGCTCGGGACTGACCGCCTGACCGTTCACGCGGGCGACCGCCTCGCGGACCACGTCACCGGTGATCAGTTCCTGGGACAGCAGCGCCTCGGCGACCTCGTGCATGGCGGCGCTGTACTGCTGGACGATCTCGCGCGAGCGTTCGAAGGCGCGGGTCAGGATGCGCTTGACGTCCTCGTCGACCAGCTGGCTGGTGTGCTCGCTGAACGCCTTGGGTTTGGCCATGTCCTCGCCCAGGAAGACGGGGCCGCTGTCGGTGGTGAGGGCCATGTTCTTGAAGTTCTCGCCCATGCCCCACTCCAGCACCATCTTGCGGGCGATGTTCGTCGCCTTGCGGAAGTCGTCGGCCGCGCCGCTGGTCACGCTGCCCATGAAGACCTCCTCGGCGGCGCGGCCACCCAGCGCCACGATCAGCTGGTTCTCCAGGCGTTCCTTGCTCATCAGCACCTGCTCTTCGGGCAGGTAGAACGCCGCGCCCAGCGCCCGGCCACGCGGAATGATGCTGACCTTCTGGAGCTTGTCGCTGCCGGGGATCACGGCGGCCGTCACGGCGTGCCCGGCCTCGTGGAAGGCGATGGCGCGTTTCTCGGCGTCGCTGATGGTCAGGCTGCCGTTCTCGAGGCCCAGCGTGATCTTGTCGAGCGCGCGGTAGAAGTCGCTCATGTCGATCACGGTCTTGCTCAGCCGCGCGGCTTCCAGCGCGGCCTCGTTGGTGACGTTCTTCAGGTCCGCGCCGCTGAAGTACGGCGTGCTCTTGGCGATCTCGTTCACGTCCACGCCGCTGCCGATGGGCTTGTTGCGCAGGTGGACCTTCAGGATCGCCTCGCGCTCCTTGAGGTTCGGCAGGTCGATGGTGACCTGACGGTCGAAACGGCCGGGGCGCAGCAGCGCGGGGTCCAGCACGTCCGGGCGGTTGGTGGCGCCCAGCACGATCACGGAGCTGGCCTTATCGAACCCGTCCATCTCCGAGAGGATCTGGTTGAGGGTCTGTTCGCGCTCGTCGTGACCGCCGCCGATGCCCGCCCCGCGCTTGCGGCCGATGGAGTCGATCTCGTCGATGAACATGATCGCCGGCGCGCTCTTGCGGGCGTCCTCGAAGAGGGTGCGCACGCGGCTGGCGCCGACGCCCACGAACATCTCCATGAACTCGCTGGCGCTGACCGAGAAGAACGGCACGTCGGCCTCGCCGGCAATCGCGCGGGCCAGCAGGGTCTTACCGGTGCCGGGAGGGCCGACGAGCAGCACGCCCTTGGGGATTTCCGCGCCGATCTGGTGGTACTTGCCGGGGTTCTTCAGGAAGTCCACGACCTCGATCAGTTCCTTCTTGGCTTCCTCGTGACCGGCCACGTCCGTGAACTTGGTCTGCACGCGGTTTTCCTTGCCGTACTTCTTGGCGCGGCTCTGGCCGAACTGCATGACGCCGTTCTGGCCGCCCTGGGCACGCATGAAGAAGAAGTACATCATCCCGAACAGCAGGATGATCGGCAGGAAGTTCAGCAGGATCCCCAGCCACTGGCTGGGCTGCTCGAAGCGCAGGTCCACGTTCCGCTGGTCCAGCTGCTCGATCAGGCCGCTGTCGGGGGTGGCGACGCTGCTGGGCAGCCGCACCGAGAAGGAACTGGTGGTGGTGGTGCGGGGAGGCTGGCCGGCCGGCGTGGGCAGGGGGATCGGCGTGGCTTCCTTGAGGGTGACGGTCGCGGTGCTCTCGCGCACGATCACCTGGGCGACCTTGTCCTGCTCCAGCAGCGCTTTGAATTCGTTGTAGTTCACGCTGGTCCTGCCGCTGATGGGCGCCTGCGAGAACATGAGGAACAGGGCCAGTACGAACAGAACGATCAGCCAGGGATTGAGCCGTTTCAAGAACAGTCCTCCGGGGGAGTGAATGGGGCGTTCGGGGCACCCGTGGCCCCACTGAAGTTGAGTGTACCAGACTCAAGGTGTATGAAATTGTCCCGATTTCACAGCCTTCCTCACCTGCGCTTTAGCCTTCGGCAACCTTCGCCCGTGCCGCCCGGCCACTGCGCCGCCACGCCACCCCCAGCGCCAGCAGACCCAGCGGCACGCCCACCCATACCGCCAGAAACAGCGCCACCGGCAGAACGTTCAGCGCGATCCCTAGCCACTGGCCGCGCCCCTCGAAGCGCAGGTCCACGTTCTGCGCCTCCAGTTGCGCGGCCAGCGCACCGTCCGGCATCACCGCACTGTCCGGCAGGCGCACCCGTACCCGCTGACCGCCGCGCAGCCACGCCTGAACGTCCCCTCCGTCCCGCATGACCACCCGCTCGACCCGCCCATCCGCCACCAGTTCCCGGAACGCCGCCCCGCTGACACGGCCGCCCCCCGCGTGTTCCAGCGCCCGCCAGCCCAGCCCTCCCAGCGCCGCGAACCACAGCAGGGCCACCACGCCGCCCACCACCCACCCGTTTCCCCGTCTGCCCGTCTGTCCGCCGCGTGTCATGGCGCTCACCTCATCACGCCGCGCCCTGGCCCGCAACCACCCAAAGCATGACCGGCCGCGCTATCCTGAGGAAGAATGATTGACGTGGCCACCACCTGGCAGCAAGTCTGCGCGGCACTCGCGGGCGGCGACTACGACACGGCCTTCTCGGTCATGGAAGCGGCCATGCAGGAAGCCCGCCGGCCCGAACGCGCCCGCCTGGCCCTGCTGGCCGGCAGCATGCACGCCCTGTACGGCGACGCCGCCCTCGCCGAGATCGGCGCCGCGCTGCGCGAGGCCCGCACCCTGGACCCCGCCCTGCGCGCCGACCCGCTGTACCTCGCCCTGATGGCCGAACTGGAGGCCCGCACGCACGGCGACGGTGCCCCCCCACCCCCCCAGGCCGCGCAGGACGCGCCGGACCCGCTGGCCCGCTTCCACGCCATGTGCGCCCTGGCACTGGCCGAGAAACCCCAGGCGGCGCTGGACCTGCACGTGCCCAGCGCCGACCTGCCCGAACACCTGCGCTGGCGGCTGCGGTCCTGGGAGGCCGACGCACACGAACAGCTCGGGCAGACGGCCGAGGCCATCCACCTGTACGGCGAGGCCGCGCACCTGAGCAGCGGCATGAACCGCGCCGTCATGCTGCAGGAACAGGCCGCGCTGCTGCTGCAAGAAGGCCAGCCGGACGCCGCGAACGCCGCCCTGAACCAGGCGCGGCCCCTGTACCCGGCCCACCCGGGCCCCGACGAGCAGGAAGAACACGGCCTGAACCTCGCCACCTGGCATTACCTGCGCGCCCAGGCCCAGCTGAACCTCGGGCAGCCGGACGCGGCGCACGACATGATCCGCGAGGCCGCGCGCCTGGAAGCGCAGTACGGCGACCCCAGCTACGGCGTGGCGCTGGTACGCGGGCAGGTCCTGACCCACCTGGGGCAGCAGGAGCAGGCCATCACGGCCTTCGAGACGGCCCTGGCCCTCGCCACCGAGACGGACCGCCCCTACGCCAACCATGAACTGGGCGTGGCGCTGCTGGACCTCGACCGGCCGGTCGAGGCGCGCGAGAAACTCGAGGCAGTCCTGAACGAACCCGAGTACCCCTACCTGCCCGAGGTACTGGCCGACGTCGCCGAGTGCGACTACCGCCTGGGCCGCCTGCAGGAGGCGCAGCTGGAAGCCGAGCAGGCGCTCTCGCAGGGCGCCGTGATTCCCGCCAGCCTGGTGCTGGGCAGCGTCGCACTGGACTACTTCCAGCTGGACGAGGCACTCGAACACTACGAGCGCGTGATCCGCGAGGCCGCGCCCGCCAGCCGCGACTGGATCACCGCGCACCAGATGGCCACCGACGTGATGGCCCAGCAGGGCTTCCCGGACCCCGCCGCCGCGTACGCCCACGCCCAGCAGGCCCTGACGCACACGCCCGACAGTGATGACTGGCACGTGACCCTCAAGGATCACCTGCTGAAGGCCGAGACCCTGATGGCCCAGAAGGGCGGCAGCGGCGGCCGCATGCTGAACTGATACGGACTCCGGTTGAATGGCTTACAAAGCCGTTCAATCCGAGCGGATGCGACTCGGAGAGCTGCTCCGCAGAGAAGGAGCAAAACGGGTTCCGGACGTGGAGCCGGCAATCCGGTGAACTTCCGGATTGTTGGCGAAACAAACGGAATCCGTATCATACGGACTCCGATTGAATGGGCTGCAAAGCCCGTTCAATCCGAGCGAAGCGAGTGGGAGCTGGGCGGGTTCCGGTCGTGGCGTTGGCCACCCGGTGAAGGTCCGGGGTGTCAACGAGACAAACGGCAGTCCGTATCAGCGCCTGAACGGGGTTAGAGCCGTTCTCTGCTTCGCCGCTGTGCCAGTCCGTCCTGCCCGTCGACCTTCATTCGTTCTCCTGCGGAGCCCTACAAGTCCGCCCGGGCGTACAGCAGCGTTATCGCGAATGCCCAAGACGGACCCGGATGGAATGGGTTGCCAGAACCGTTCCATCCGAGCGGACCCGCAGAGCGGGCGGGTTCCGGGCAGCTGGCAACCCGGTGGTGTTCCGGATTGTCAATGAAGCAGACGGAATCCGGACCAGGTGGCGTTGCCGGCCGCGGTCAGCGGTTCACGTCGAACAGGGTCACGCTGCCGGCCTTGCCGAGCAGGCCCGCGCCGACCATCAGCTGGTTCCCGGCGGGCGCCCACGCGAGCAGCGAGGTGCCCATGTTGAACGCCCCGGTCCGGGCCAGACGGGCGCCGCTGGCCGTGTCGAACACCTGCAGGGCGTTCTGCGGGTCGGAGGTCAGGACCGCCAGCAGTTTCCCGTCGGGGCTGAACGTCGCGGCGCGCACGCGACTGTCGAATTCCAGGGTCTTGAAGGCGCTGGTCGCGCCGGGTTTCACCAGGGCCACCCGGGCCTCGCCGTCCCCGTCGCTGTACATGACGGCCAGCGTGCCGCCTCGACTCAGACGCAGCGAGTTCACCTCCGCGTCGGTCGGGACCTTGAAGGCGGGCGTCTGCTTGCCGGTCGCGACGTCGTAACGGAACACGTTGCCCTCGTGCGGTACCACCAGGATGGCCTTGCCGTCGGCGGTGGGCAGCGCGGCGTGAATGTCCTCGACCTTCAGCTGCTTTTCCGTGACCTTCTTCAGGACCTTGCCGGTCTGGCCGTTCAGCAGCGCCAGGCCGTAGTACCCGCTCGTGACCGCGAAGGTCCCGTCGGGTGAGGACTGGATCAGGTCGTACTCGGCGTCCGTGTCGAGTGTGGCGACGCGGCTGAGTTTCCCGCCGCGCAGGGTGCTGACCGTCTCGCCGTTCAGGGTCCACAGCACGTCGCCCTGCAGTTCGAAGTCGTACAGGCGGCCGGTGTCGCCGACCTTCAGGTCCTGCAGGGTGTTCAGGTTCGTGAAGCGGCCCACCCCGGCGTACGCGGTCTTCCCGATGAACCCGCCGGTCCAGGCGTTGCTGGAGGGCAGGGTCACGCGCCCGCTGGCGGGGGTGTCCAGTTTCGCGGGGTTCAGGAACGCGACGCTGCTGCCCAGCGCGAGCAGCGTGCCGTTCGGGCCGGGTACGACCGGCCCGTCACTGTCCACCTCGAAGGCCTCGCCGCGCTGGCGGCCGCTCTGCGCGTCGATGCGCTGCCCCTCGCCGTACGAGACGAGCAGCAGTTCGCGGTCGTTCAGGAACAGCAGCGAGTCGTCGGTGTCGAGGTCCTCGCCGCCCTCCACGGTCACGGCGTCCTGGCCGGCACGCAGGATCAGGGCCTCGCTGCCGGTGCGGAGCGTGACCGCCTGACCGTCCGGGCTGAACGCCGCGGCCAGTTCGCCGGGTTCCTCCTGCAGTTCCGCCCGGGCCAGCACCTCGCCGGATTCGATGTCGAGCAGTTCCGCGCGGTCCTCGAAGGTCAGCAGTGCGCGCCGGCCGTCCGGGGAGACGGCGGCGCCGTAGGCCTCGCCGTTCCCGAGCAGGTCGGTCGCGCGGCCGTTCGTGAGGTCGATGCGGCGCAGCGTGCCGTCGTCCAGGGTCAGCAGGTTGCCCTGCGGATCGAAGGCGAGCGTGGCGTCGTAGCTGGGGGTGCCGCTGCGGAGTTCGCGGCCGCTGGCGACGTCCCATACCGTCCAGCGGGCGCCGGTCATGGCGGCGAGGCGCGTGCCGTCCGGGCTGACGCTCAGGCCGGTGACGGGACCGCGCAGGGAGTACCAGCCGATCTGGGTTTTCAGGCTGGCATCGAGGATCAGGACGCCGTTGTCGGCGTTCACGGCCACCCGACCGCCGGGCAGGACGGCGGCGTGCGCGGTGTCCGCGCCGGGCAGCGTGACGACCCGCGCGGCGCTGAGGGTCAGGGCGGAGGCGGCGGCGCTGAGGCTCAGCGCCGCCGTGAGCAGCAGGGCGGGAATCTTCATGAGGCCACTGTAGACAATTTCACACCGCCGCGCCGTCACCTTTTCGTGTGAGGCCCGGCGGTGTGAACCCGGTCCAGGCCGGCGGGGGGGCGTCCACCGCGCCCGCCCCGCCGGCCGGACTGCGCCTGGCGTCCGCCCTGCTGCGACCCGCGCGGCGGCGCAGCCCTGCGAGTCCGTCTCACACGGACTCCGATTGAATGGCTTACAACGCCGTTCAATCCGAGCGGATGCGAGTGGGAGCTGGGCGGGTTCCGGACGTGGAGTTCACAGATCGGTGGTGTTCCGGGTTGTTAACGAAACAAACGGCAGTCCGTATCAGCCGTTCAGGGCGCTGGTCAGGGCGGCGTTCAGCGCGGCCGGGTCGGCCTTGCCGCCCGTGGCGCGCATGACCTGCCCGGTGAAGAAGCCCAGCAGCGCGGTGCGCCCGCCCCGGTAGGCGTCCACCTTGTCGGTGTTGTCGGCCATGACCTGCGCGATGGCGGCACTCAGGGCGTCGTCGCTGAGGCCCCCGGCAAGGTTCTCGCGCTCGATGATCGCGGCGGGTGCCTCGCCGGTCTGCGCGGCGCGGGCCAGGACCTCGCGGGCGACGCGGGTGGTGACCTTCTTGCCGGCCAGCAGCGCGGCCAGCGGGGCGAGGGTGGCGGCGGGCACGCGCACCTCGCCGGCCCGCAGGCCCGGCGCGAGGTCGTTCGCGGTCCAGGAGGCCACCTGCGCGAAGGTGCCGTCCTGGGCGGCGCCTTCCAGGAAGGCCAGCAGCGCGGCGTCCCGCGCGAGGGTGCGGGCCTCGGCGTCCGGGACACCCAGGCCGGTCAGGCGGGTCACCTCGGCCTCCTGTTCGGGGGTCAGGATGGCGGGCGCGGCCTTCTCGGCCTGCTCGGGTCTGGGGACCTGCGCCCTGGCGGGCTTGGGGGCCTTCGCGGGCACCTCGGCCTTCTGGGTGGCCTTCGCCCAGGCGTCCTTCAGGGTGATGATCCGCCCGAATACCAGGGCGTCCTCGCGGCTGTCCACCGGGTCGCGCCAGAAGTAGCCCTGCCGCTCGAACTGGTAGCGGGTGCCTGCGGGGTCGCCCTTCACGCTGGGTTCCACCAGGCCGCGCGTGACACGCAGGCTGTCGGGGTTCAGGAACGCCATGAAGCCCGCGTCGAGGGGTTTGGTCTCGTCCTCATGCCCAATGCCTTCGGGGTCGAAGTCCGGGGCGATGGGTTCGGCGTGGGTGTCCTCGGGGTTGGCGGCCTCGGGGTTCGGCACGCGGAACAGGCGGTCGTACAGGCGGAACTCGGCCGGGACGCCGTGCTCGGCGCTGACCCAGTGGATCACGCCGTCCGCCTTTGCCTCCTCGCCGAGCAGCGTGGCGTACACCCGCGTCACCTGCCCGTCCTGACCGACGTCGAAGCGGTCGGCGCGGATGATGCCCGCCCCGCGCAGGCGCACCGTGCCGCCCGGCGTGAGGCGCTTGAAGCCCCTGGGCGGCTCGGGGTTGAAGTCCTCGCGTTCGATGACCAGTTCGCGGGTCAGCGGCACGTCCCGCACGGCGACCTCGGGGGCCACGCGCTCCCCGCCCGGCAGGGCGACGAGTCCGTCGGGCGAGTCGCGCACCACGTCGAACGGCCAGTAGGGGAGACTCAGCGTCTGCACTCCCTCCAGGTTCTCGATCGTCACGGGCAGCGGGTCCAGCACCGCCATCACGCGCGGCGCGCGGTGGTTCAGGTCGTTGCGCACCGCGTTCTCGTACACGCTGAGGTCCACGGTGCGGTTCGTGCGGCTCACGCCGATCTGCGCCGCGAAGGCCCGCACGGCCTCCGGCGTGACGCCCAGGCGACGCTGCGCGCGCAGGGTGGGCATGCGCGGATCGTCCCAGCCGCTCACCGCGCCGGCCTCCACGAGCTTGCGCAGCTTGCGCTTGCTCGTGATCGTGTACTCCAGGCCGCGCCGCCCGAACTCGTACTGGTGCGGGCGCGGTCTGAAGCCCAGCCGCTCCATCAGCCAGTCGTAGATGGCGCGGTTGTCCACGAACTCCAGGCTGCACATCGAGTGCGTCACGCCCTCCAGCGCGTCCTGCAGCGGGTGCTGGAAGTCGTACATGGGGTAGATGCACCACGCGTCCCCCGCGCGGTAGTGATGCCCGCGCAGGATGCGGTACAGCACCGGGTCACGCAGCTTCATGTTCGGGCTGCCCAGGTCGATCTTCGCGCGCAGCACGTGCGCCCCGTCCGCGAACTCCCCGGCGCGCATGCGGCGCAGCAGGTCGAGGTTCTCCTCGGGCGTGCGGTCCCGGTAGGGGCTGGGCGTGCCGGGCGTGCGGGCGTCGCCGCGCAGGCGGGCCATCTCGTCCCCGGTCACGGAGTCCACGTAGGCGTCCCCCTGGTTCACGAGCTGCTCGGCGTACGCGTAGTACTGCTCGAAGTGGTCGCTGGCGTAGTACAGGTGCTCGCCCCAGTCCCAGCCCAGCCAGCGCAGGTCGTCCGCGATGGCGTCCGCGTACTCCTGCGTCGCGAGTTCCGGGTTGGTGTCGTCCATGCGCAGGTGGTAGCGCCCGCCGTACTGCGCGGCCGTCTGGAAGTCCAGGAACGACGCGAAGATGTGCCCCAGGTGCGCGTACCCGCTCGGTTCCGGCGGGAAGCGCGTCACGACCTGCGGGTACTTGCCGCTCCTCAGGTCGCGTTCGATGATCTCGGTGATGAAGTTCGGAGCCACGCGCGGTGCAGGGTCACCGGCAGGAGAGGGGTCGGGGGCCGTCATGCTGCCCAGCATAGCGGGGTGCGGCGACCTTCCGCCCGACCCCCACGACAGTTCACGCCCCCGGAAGCGCGTGTGCGGGGACGTCGACGGGCGCGCAGCCTACAGCGTGACGTGGGCCGTGACGACGGCCGGCACCAGAAAGAGCGCGCCCATGATGAACGACAGCGCCAGGTTGTGCTCCTCGCGCAACTCGCGGCGGATGTAGCGCAGCACGCCCTCGCCCCGGCGCCGGGCCAGGCTGCCGAACACGGCCACGACGCCCAGCGTGAACAGCAGCAGCGTCACGACCACCGCCACGGCCAGCCACATGAACGCCTCGGCCCAGCTGCCGTCCGTGGGCACCGGAGTGGCGATGGTGCGGCTCAGCAGCAGGCTCAGGCCCAGCGACACCCAGAAGAACACCGCGCCGATCGCGGCCGTCTGGTGCTCCTCGATCTCGGTGATCAGGTCGCGCAGCCGCACGCCCAGCACCGCGCGGATGAACAGCAGGCTGACCAGCAGGGTGGGCAGCCACACGGCGAGGTTCCAGCCCAGCTCGGTGGCCAGGGTCGTCAGCAGGTCGGTGGGGGTCATGACCTTCAGTTATACCGGGCGCACCGGAGCGGCGCGGGTCGGAATGCCGCGCTGGCTCGCAGTGTCCCGCGCCGCGCGCCGCTACCCTGCGCGGCATGACCCCACCCGCCTTCACGCTGCGGCACGTGACCGACCCCAGTGACCCGGCCATTGCCGCGTTCGGCCGCGTGCAGGAGGCCAGTTACTACGCGCCGGACATGCTGATTCCCCCGGAGGTCTTCGGGCAGCTCATCACCCGCCGCGGCCCGCAGCGGGAGGACCGCCTGCTGGTCGCGCAGACACCGGAGGGCGAGGTGCTGGGCGGCACCCTGTACGCCCTGCTGCCCCTGCCCGGCGAGCTGCGCGGGGCGGGCTTCAACTCGTTCATGGCCGTCACCCGCGCCGCGCGGGGCCTGGGTGTGGGCCGCGCCCTGCACGGCGAGACCCTGCGTGTGGTTCGCGGGGCCGGACTGGCGGGCATGTTCGCCGACAGCGTCCACCCCGCCCGCCAGAGTGGGGAGGACCGCGCCGCCGAGGCCGCGACCGGCGTGGACCCCGTGCAGCGCCGGGCCGCGCTGCACGCGCTGGGCCTGCGCACCGTGGACCTCCCGTACTGGCAGCCGGTGGGCGGCCCCGACGGCGGGCCGCTGACCGACCTGGACCTGCTGTACCAGCCGGTCCACCCTGCCCCGACCGTGCCGCTGGCCCTCGTGACCGGCGTGCTGCGCGCCTACTGGACCGGCTGGCTGGGCGCGGAGCGCGCGCAGACCGAGGCGCAGGCGCTGGCGGCCCGCGCCGGGAACGCGGACCGGGTGGGCCTGCTGCCCGGCACGGACACCCCGTCCTGGGCGGGGTCAGCGGGCTGCTGAAAGCAGGCCCAGCGCGGCGCGCACCTGCGCCTGCAGGTCGCGTTCGAGGGCATCCTGGGCGTTCAGGGCGGCGGCGCGGGTCAGGACCGCGCGGGCCTGCGGGTCCCGCAGCAGCGCCAGGCTGATCCCGGCGTGCCCCTGCACGAACACGCTGTCCGGCGCGGCGCGGGCGGCGCGGGTGGCGAGGTCGCGGGCGCGCCCGGCGTTCCCGCCGCTGAACACCCCCGCTTTCACCCACGCCCCGGCGTGCCATTCGGCCAGGACGGCCTGCAGGTCCGGCCGGTCCGGGGCGAGGGTCAGGGCGCGTTCCAGCGCGGCGCGGGCCTGCTGCGCGGTGTTCAGGGCGCCCAGGGTGTACCCGGCGGCGCGGGCCTGGAGGCCCAGGGCGCTGCCCAGCGCGAGGTGACTGTCGGGGCTGTCGGGCGTGGCGGTCACGGCCTGCCGGGCGGCGGTCACGGCCCGCGCGGTCCAGGTGGGGCCGCCGGCGCGGTACTCGGTCATGGCGGCCGCGGCGCGGCTGGCGTTCAGCGGGTCGCCGCCCTGGGTGGCGGCCTCGAAGGCGCGGGCGTACTCGCCGCCGGTCAGCAGGCTGGCCGGCGTGAGGGCCGCCGCGGGGGGCGCGGTCAGGAGCAGGGGCAGGAGGAGACAGGGAAAGCCGCGCTTCACGTCCGCCACGATAACGGGCGGATGTGAAGCGCGGCTGATGGACGCGCGCGGGCCGGAGCGGGGGAGGGGTTACGCGGCCGGCTGGTCGCCCGTGACGGTGGGGCGGGCGGGGTCGGTGTCGGGGGCGCGGCGGGCGCGGCCGGGACGTTCGGGGGTGTCGCCGCTGGCCGGCGGGGTCTGGGCGCTGCCGGTGGTGGCGGGTGCGGCGGGGCTGGCCGCCGTGACGCGGGTCAGGGTGGCCTCGAAGGCGCGCAGGGCGTCGCTGGCCTCGAGGTCCGCGACGGCGCGGGCGTTCAGCGCGCCGAGTTCCTCGCGGGTCACGGCGTATTCGGGGGCGTCGTGGCCTTTGAGGGCGTGCAGGACGCGGTAGGCGGTGGGGGCCTCGATGGTGGCGTGTTTGCTGGTGGTGACGGTGGGGTCGCTGTGCATGTCGGCCCCGATCAGGGTGATGGTCTCGGGGCTGATCAGGGTGACGCGGTCGCCGCGTTCCTCCATGTGCGCGGCGAGCTGCAGCAGACCGCGCAGGTCGAGCATGTGGTGGAACAGGTCGAGGTGGGCCAGCATGGCTCCGGCTTTTTTCAGGGTGTCCATACCCGCATTATTCTGTTTTAAGCAGAATTGTCAAGGGGTGTTTTGCAGAATATCTGAAGTGGGTTTAATTCTTCACCTGGCTGCGCCCCGTCAACGTCACCGGGACCTGCAGGGTCTTCTCCCCGCGCACCACCGTCAGCGTCACGGTCTCACCCGGCCGGAACGCCCGCACCGCGTACTGGAACTCGCTGAAATTCACGGTCCGCTTCCCGTTCACCGCCGTCACGATGTCCCCCGACACCCGCTCGCCATTCCCGTCCAGCCGCAGCGGCTGCAACCCCGCCCGCTCCGCCGGACTGCCGCGCGACACGCCCGTGAAGAACGCGCCCGGCGTGTTCCCCAGTTTCAGCGTCCGGCTCAGTTCCGCAAAGCCCCTCTCCGGCAGGAAGAACAGCTGCGCGAACGGCCCCCCCAGCGTGATGCCGATCACCGGCGCGTCCCGTTTCTCGCCGCCCTTCAGGGCCGTCAGGCGCGGATCCGCCGTCGTGACCGGCACCGCGTACGCCCGGTTACGCCGCCCGTCCGTGCGGATGTAACTCACGATGCCCGTCACCTGCCCGGCCGCGTTCAGGACCGGGCCGCCGCTGTCACCCGGCACCACCGCCGCACTCAGTTCCAGCGTGCCCGGCGGGAAATCCGCGCGGCCCGCATCGGCGTCCAGCGCGGTCAGGCGCCCGGTCCTGAAGCGCAGGAACGCGCCGCCACCGTTCCCGATCGTGAGCGCGATATTACCCACGCCCGGCGCGGCGGGCGCCAGCGGCAGGAACGGCGTTCCCGCCGGCACGTTCACGCGCAGCAGCGCGAGGTCATCCTGATCGTTGTACCCCACGACCTCCAGCGCGTAGCGTGTCCGGTCCAGCGTCTGTGCGCTCAGATTCCGCGCGCCCTCCACCACGTGGTACGCGGTGAGGGCCAGCCCGTCGGCGGAGATCAGCACCGCCGACCCGATGCCCTCCGGGTCGCGGCAGTCGTTCGGCGGGCACTGCTCGATGCGCAGCGTCGCGGGCCGCGCCTTCCGGAACAGCGCCTGCAGCCGCGCCTCCTCGGCCGCGCTCAGCGGGGCGGGCGTCGCGCTGCGGGCGCGGCGTTCCGTGACGCCCGGCGCGGGCGTGGCAGGCGCGGTCTGGGCGGCGGCCCACAGGGGCAGGGTGCCCAGCAGGGCGCCCAGCAGGCAGCGGCGCAGCAGTGGGCGGTGCGGGCCGGTCCCGGCGGACCGGCGCGGAGCGGGTCTGACGTTCATGCCCCATTGTGCGCGTCCCGTCAGGACAGAAGGTGTGTCTGAGTTCGCCTTCCCCCCCCGCCCGCGTGGCACCGGCCACCCGGCCCACGCGCCGCTGCGGACCCGCTACAGTCCGTCCATGAACGATCCCGCCCGCGTGTTCGTGTACGGCACCCTGCTGCCCGGCGAACGCAACGCCCACGTCGCCGCGCACGGCTTCACCTCGCGGCCCGCCACGCTGCCCGGCTTCACCCTGCACCACCTGCACCCGGAAGGCTACCCGGCCCTGACCCCCGGCCCGGCGCACGCCCGGGTGCGCGGCGCACTGCTGGAGTACACCCCCCAGACGTGGGAGGCGGCGTTGCCCGCCCTGGACGCCCTCGAGGGCGTGCACGACACGCCCGCGCTGTACACCCGGCAGCGGGTCACCCTGACCCTCGACGACGGCCAGGAGCGGAGCGCGTGGGTGTACGTGTATGCCCGCCCGGAGCGGCTGACCGCCCCCGGCGCGCAGCTGGTCCGCAGCGGGGACTGGCGCGACGTGCCCGGCCGTGACGGTCGCGGCCCGGACGGCCGCTGAGCCCTCCGGGCGCCCGGCCCACCCCGACAGAGAACCGCCGCCAACCCCGGTCGGGGCTGGCGGCGATCCGGAGCAGCGGCGTCTTAGCGGACGATGCGCTGGCCGCGGCGGATCTTCAGCTCGTCGGTCAGGGCGATGTACTCGTCGTAGCTGGTGCGCTCCAGGTACTTCAGGAGGCGGCGGCGCTGACCGTTCATCAGCTGCAGGCCGCGCTGACCGTGCTTGTCCTTCTTGTTGGCGGTCAGGTGGGTGCTCAGGTTGTTGATGCGGGCGGTCAGCAGCGCGATCTGCACGGCGGTGCTGCCGGTGTCCTTCTCGTGCTTGGCGTGGGTCTGGACGGTCGCTTTCTTGTCGATCATGTTGAGCCTCTCGTGTTATTGAAGTCCCGCGCGCAGCAGCCGGGGAAAATCCAGTCTCCGCTGAGCGGCGTCCGGGCCCCACCGCTCGCGGCGGCAAACGCGATCATACCACGAAGCGCGCCGCTGACAAGGCGCGCCGCGCCACGCTCGACTTGACAACGCCGGGAGCCGCCCCTAGTATTGCTATCGCCTCTCAGAGATGCTCGGGTGGCGGAATTGGTAGACGCGCACGTTTGAGGGGCGTGTAGCTTAGCTGTGTGGGTTCAAGTCCCATCCCGAGCACCAACGAAATGACGCCGGACTCCGCAGGGGTCCGGCGCTTTCCATGCACCTCACGGTCAGCCGCCGAACCTGGGCCGCGCGGGACTGCACAGCCGCGGACACCTGTGCTATGGTCTGGAACGCATTGCTGGCGCAGCGCAGCGTGAACGCCTGAACCTGGTCAGGGCCGGAAGGCAGCAGCCATAAGGGATGATTCGCGGGTGCCGCTGCTCACCGGCAATGCTTTTTTCATGCCGTTCATCAGGGGCGGCCCCGACGCGAAAGCCGGGGCCGCCCCTGTCTGATACGGACTCCGATTGGATGGGCTGCAAAGCCCGCTGGGTCCGAGCGGATGCGACTCGGAGAGCTGCTCCGCAGAGAAGGAGAGAAGCGGATTCCGGACGTGGAGCTGGCAATCCGGTGAAGTTCCGGATTGTCGGCGAAACAAACGGCAGTCCGGATCAGACGGACTCCGACTGAATGGCTTACAGAGCCGTTCAATCCGAGCGAAGCGAGTAGGAGCCGGGCGGGTTCCGGATGTACAGGTGACAGATCGGTGGTGTTCCGATCTGTGAACGAAACAAACGGCAGTCCGTATGCCGTCCCCAGAGCCGTTCTCCGAACGGAAGCAGCGGAACGACAGACTTCCGACGCCTCCATGCTCGGCTCCGCCGCTGTGCCAGTCCGTCCGGCCCGTCACCTTCACCTGCTCTCCTGCGGAGCTCGACAAGGCCGCCCGGCCAGACAGGCTGCCCCTTCATGGCCCCTGCTCTAGCGGGTCAGGCGGTCCAGTTCGCTCTGGGCGCCCAGCTGCCGCGAGAGCCGCGCCTCGCGCTCGGTCCACACGTGCGCCTGCGCCGTGAACCGCTCGCCGGCCCAGCCGCCCTGCGCGGTCCACACGATGGTGTCCCCCGGCAACTGGTGGTGCGGCGGCAGGTCCGGGTCCAGCAGGGGATGGGCCGTCAGGGAAGGGGGCAGCGTCATGCCCACAGGGTGCGCCGCCCCTGTCACGCCCGGGTGAGCGGCCGGTCAGCGGCGCGTCAGCGGGTCTTGGACTGCAGGACCAGCGCCTGCGTCTCCTTCACGACCGCCAGCGCCCGCAACTGCTCGCCGTCCAGGTCACCGGCCTTCGCCAGCGCCTCGGCGCGGCGACGGTCGATGGCCGCCACCTCCAGCGCCGCCGCGTCCCCGAACACCTCCCGGAAGCGTTCCAGGGGGTACTCGATCCGGCGCGACACCTTCAGCGTGGCGCGGTACAGGTCCGTCTCCGCCTGCTGACCCGCCTGCAGCGCCGCCTTCACCCGCGCGCCCAGTTCGTCCCGCTCGGCCTCCAGGCCCAGGATGGTGTCGCGCAGCGTCGCGTAGCGCTCCAGCAGCTCCTCAAGGCTCAGATCGTCGGTCCCTTCCATGCGGTCAGCATACGGTCCGCGCCGGCCGCCACGCACCCTGCACCCCGTACAGCCGCGCGGGCCGCACGGACGCTAGCATGCGCCGCATGGACGACTCTGCTGCCCAGCTTGCCGCCGACCTCGAACGCCGCATCCTGGACGCCATCCGCCGTGGCGCCAGCATGGAGGACATCGCCGGACTCAAGGAATCCGACGTGGCCACCCCGGACGCCGCCATCCGTGCCCTCAAGGACGGCAACGCCCGCTTCTTCAGCGGACAGGCCACCCGCCCGGAAGTCAGCGCGAACGAACGCCGCGCGCAGATCATGGGCCAGACGCCCTACGCCGCGATCCTGGCGTGCAGCGACAGCCGCGTGCCGGTCGAACTGGTCTTCGACCAGGGCCTCGGGCAGCTGTTCGTGGTACGGGTCGCCGGGAACGTCGTCGGCGAGGCCGGCCTGGGCACCCTGGAGTACGCCGTCCGTCACCTGGACGTACACCTGATCGTCGTGATGGGCCACGAGGCCTGCGGAGCGGTGGCCGCCGCGCTGCTGCCCGAGGAGAAGGTGGCCCAGGAGCCCGAGCACCTGCAGGCCCTGATCCGCCGCATCCAGCCCAGCGTGCAGGCCATGCCGCCCATCCGCGACAAGAAGGCCCGCATGCGCGAGGCCGTCCTGAACAACGTCCGCCACCAGGTGAGCATCCTGCGCCAGCAGGCCGTCATCCGGGAGGCCGAGGCGGCCGGGCAGATCCGCGTGATCGGCGCGTACTACGAGATCGGCAGCGGCGCCGTGGATTTCCTGATCGACGAGGAAGACCTGCGGCCCTAAGGGAAGGCAGGTGGTCGAAAGCGGATGGCAGATGGCCGGGACCACCGAGCCATCTGCCATCCGCCTTCTGCGTTCAGATCACGAATTCACCGGCGCGCATCACGGGCTCGCGCGTGCCGTCCTTGGCGACGCCGTCCACGTCCATCTCACCGCTGCCGATCATCCAGTCCACGTGGGTCAGGCTGTCGTTCCCGCCCGCCGCCAGGAAGTCCTCCAGGGACATGTCCACGCCGCCCTTCACGTTGAAGCGGTACGCGCTGCCGATCGCGATGTGCGACGCGGCGTTCTCGTCGTACAGGGTGTTGAAGAAGAACAGCCCCGAACGGCTGATCGGGCTGGAGTGCGGCACCAGCGCCACCTCGCCCAGGCGGTGACTGCCCTCGTCCGTGTCGATCATCTTCAGCAGCGCGCCCTCGCCCTTCTCGGCACTCGCCTTCGTGATGCGCCCGCCGCTGAACTCGATGCGGATGCCGTCGATCAGCGTGCCGTTGTACGACAGCGGCTTGGTGCTCACCACCGTGCCGTCCACCCGCTCGCGGTGCGGGGCGGTCCAGACCTCCTCGGTGGGAATGTTCGCCGTGAAGGTGATCCCGCCGGGCGTGTCGGCCGCGCCGCCCCCCCACACGTGATCGTCCGCGAGACCCACGGTCAGGTCCGTCCCGCCGCCCCGGAAGTGCAGCGCCGCGTACTGCTTCTGCGTCAGCAGCTCCCGCCGGCGTTTCAGGTCTCCCAGGTGCGCCTCCCACAGCGCCACCGCGTCCGGCTGGTCCGCGCGGGTCGCGGCGAAGATCGCGTCCCACTGCTGCGCGACCGCCTGCTCGGCGCCCGCGTCGGGGAACATCAGTTCGGCCCAGCCGCTGACCGGCGCGCTGATCAGGTTCCAGTTCAGGCGGTTGGTCATCACCTGCGCGGTGTACGGGCGGCGGTACGCGGCCAGCGTCCGCTGGTGCGTCGCCACGCGCTCGGGGTCCACGCTGCCCAGCAGGTTCGGGTTCGTCGCGCGGATCGCCAGGACCGCGCCGCCCGCCTCGGCCGTCTCGATCTCCGCGTCCACCCGCCAGCGGCTGATCTGCTCGAAGCTGCCGTCCGGGGCCAGCTCGAAGCGGGCCAGCTGCACGTCGTCGTCGTCCCAGCGGACGTCCACGAAGCTGGCGCCCGCCGCGTACGCCTCGCGCACCACCAGGCGCGCCAGGGCGGCCGTCTCGACCGGGGCCTGCACCAGCAGCCGCTGGCCGGGTTTCACGCCCACGCCCACCCGCACCGCCAGCCGCGCGTAGTTCTGCAGTTTCTCCTCAAATGTCAGGGTCATGCCCGGCAGGATAGCCACGGCAGGCCCGCAGGTACAGAAGGGGCGTCCCGTTCCGCCGCGCACCCTTGACGGATCCTGAAAGTGCCTTTATAGTTCTGTGGCTGGGTATCGAGGCGTAGCGCAGCCTGGTAGCGCACTACCTTGGGGTGGTAGGGGTCGTGAGTTCAAATCTCGCCGCCTCGACCAGCGAAAGAACCGGAGTGAGAGATCACTCCGGTTCTTCTTTTGTCGGTGCGGGCGCCGCCTTTCCTGTCCGGGCGCGGCGCCCTGCATGCCGGGGGTGGTCTACGTGCGTTCGACCAGGGTGCCGGCCGCGTCGATGGGGAAGTCCAGGACGCGGCCTTCCAGGCCGTTGCGGGCCATGACGGCGTGCAGGTACGTGTGCAGGGGCGCGCTGGATTCACGGGTGTCGTGGAAGCACAGCACGGTGGGACCGGCGCCGCTGAGGGCCGCGCCGAGGGCGCCGTGCTTCCAGGCTTCCTCCAGGATGTCGCTCAGGCCAGGCACGAGCGGCGCGCGCCAGATCTGGTGGATGTAGTCCTGCATGGCGTGCCGCAGCAGGTCCAGGCGTCCCTGCGAGAGCGCGGCGGCGAGCAGCGCGGCGTGTGAGAGGGCGTGGACGGCGTCGGCGCGGCTGTACTCCTTGGGCAGCACGGCGCGGGCTTTGCTGGTGCTCAGTTCGAAGTCCGGGATCAGGACGGTCACGCCCAGGTGCGCGGGCGGGTCCAGGCGCACGTAGTGGGTGCCGAGCTTGTCGAGGGTGGCGACGACGATCCCGCCGAACAGGGCGGGGGCGACGTTGTCCGGGTGACCTTCCTCGCGCGCGGCGACGTCCAGGACCGTCTCGTCGTCCAGGGGGCGGCCCAGCAGTTCGTTGCCGGCGACGATCCCGGCGACGAGCGCGGCGGCGCTGCTGCCCAGGCCGCGGGCCAGGGGCACGTCGGTCTCGATCTCGATCCGGGCGGGCGGCAGGGACTGCCCGGCGCGGCGGGCGGCGAGCAGCATGGCGCGGTACACGTAGTTGCTCTCGTCGGCAGGTGTTCCCTCCAGTTCCGCGCCGAGCGGCACGATCTCGGTGGTGGCCTGTGGCGTGACGCGCAGGGTGGTGTACAGCGGCACGCTCAGGCCCAGGCTGTCGAAGCCGGGCCCCAGGTTGGCGCTGCTGGCGGGGGCGCGCACGGTGAACGGGCCGGCGGTCACGGCGTACCGGTCCGGGGGGCGGCGGTGGGGTGGGCGGGTCGTCCTGACGGTGCGGGTGACGGTGCGAGCATAGAAACGTGGCCTCCGGGCTGCCCGTGGGGGCGTGTGCCGCCATGCTACCGAGCCGCCGCTGCCGGGGTGAACCGGGGGTAAGACAATTGGGACGGGTGGGGACCCTTCCATGAGAACCCGGCGGTGGGGTGAACGGGGATGAACGGGCACCGGGTCCGGCCTTGCTGTCTTTGGGGTCAGGTCAGAAATGAGCGTTCTGGCCGCGATTCTGAACTCCAGCCTTAACGGGAATTGGGGGGATCTCCATCCGGTCTTCGCCCGCCCTTGAGAAAGTACGAACTTCCACATTTGATGGGTTTGGTGAGTTTCATGCTGCACCCACAACGAGAGCGGCACACGTTGAATTCCACACAAGCCAAGTTCCAAATAAATGGAGGTAGACATCATGGGTTGGATCATTACTATTCTGGTTGGTGCGCTGTGCGGTTGGCTCGCGAGCCTCATCATGAAGACGGACGCCCAGCAGGGTGCCATCGCCAACATCCTGATCGGGATCGTCGGTAGCCTCCTCGCGCAGTTCGTGTTCGGCAACGTGCTGAACATCGGCGGCGACGTGGCCGGCAGTGGCTTCAGCTTCTGGAGCATCATCTGGGGTGTGGTCGGCAGCGTCGTACTGATCGCCATCCTCAAGGCCCTGCGCGTCCTGCGCTGAGCGTTTCTTCCACCCGAACACGGACGGTCCCTGATGGGCCGTCCGTGTTTTTCACGCCTCCTCCCGGCCCTCCGGGTGCGGGTGCCCGGGCCTGTCCAGCCGCCAGGAACCGGGGTACGACCGGGGAAGGCCCCGCCTTTTGCGTGCCGTGGACTCCCTGTGCTACAGTTGGACGGCTTGTCTGATTCAGGCCGGCGCGGCAGGGAACCCAGAACAGGTCGCAGCCCCCGGTCAGTTAGGAAGGATCAGGCTCAAGAAGGAGAGTCATCATGGCGAAAGTGTGCGAAGTGTGCGGTAAGGGACCGATCGTGGTCAACTCGGTCATCCGCCGCGGTAAGGCCCGCGCTGCGGGCGGCGTCGGTCGTAAGGTGACCGGCGTGACCAAGCGAGTTCAGAAGCCCAACCTGCAGCCCCTCACGGTCACCCGTGGCGGCGTCAGCCTGCGTCTGCGCGTGTGCAACAAGTGCCGCAAGGCCGTGGCCTGAGCGCCTCAGTTCAGCCCAGCCGCCCCTGTCCACACCGGACAGGGGCGACTTCTTTGTGGGCATGGTCCCCTCCCCGGCGCGTGGCCCTCGCCGCGCAGGCCGTCCGTCCATGAAGCGGGGCGGCGCGCGGGAGAAGTCCCGCCGGCCGCCCCCTCTGCGCCGCCCCGCCGTCCTTACCCGGCACTCCGACTGGCCCGGCGGTCGCCCATGAAACTGAGGATCAGCAGCGCCAGCGTTCCCAGGACCACGCAGCTGTCGGCCACATTGAAGATCGGGAAGTCACCGGCCTTCAGGGCGCGGGTCACGCTGCTCAGCAGCGGCGAGTGGATCATGTCCGTCACCTTGCCCAGCCGCAGCCCGTCGATGGCGTTCCCGATCGCCCCGGCCGAGATCATCGCCAGGATCACGCTCAGGGCGCGCGGCTGCGGTTTCCAGGTCAGGTAGCCCAGGATGCCCAGCCCGACCAGCAGGCGGCCCAGGGCCAGCGGCGCGGCACTCCCGCTGAACAGGCTCCACGCGGCCCCGGTGTTGAAGGTCAGCAGCCACTCCACCACGCCCGGAATGAACACCCGTGGCGGCTGGCCCTCTTGCAGGTTCGTCAGCGCCCAGCTTTTCAGGGCCTGATCGGCGGCGACCAGCAGCGCGGCCAGCACGAGGGGCAGCCACACGGGCGCGCGGCGGGAACGGTCGGTCAGGGTTGGCACGCTGCGCAGTATATGGAGTGCTTCCGTGCGGGTGCACGCGGGACCGTCACCGGGTGCCGCGCGGGGCGTGGCGGCCCGGACGTGGTCTGGGTGTGTTCACGTTTGCCCGGGGCGGCGCGCGGCACAATCAGGGCATGGCGAACGTTGAATCCTTCGATCTGGACCACACCAGGGTCCAAGCCCCGTACGTGCGACTGGCGGGCGTGAAGACCACGCCGCGCGGCGACTCCATCAGCAAGTACGACCTGCGGCTGCTGCAACCCAACCAGGGGGCCATCGATCCGGCGGCCATTCACACGCTCGAGCACCTGCTGGCCGGCTACCTGCGCGATCACCTGAACGACGTGGTGGATGTCTCCCCGATGGGCTGCCGCACCGGCATGTACATGGCGGTCATCGGAGAGCCCGATGAACAGGGGGTACTGAAGGCCTTCGAGGCGGCCCTGAAGGACACGGCGGCGCACGACCGGCCCATTCCCGGTGTCAGTGAGCTGGAATGCGGCAATTACCGCGACCATGACCTCGAAGCGGCCCGCGGTCACGCCCGCGTCGCCCTGGCACAGGGACTGAAGGTCCAGGAGACGGTGCTGCTGAAGCGCTGAACGCCCGCGGCCGCCAGGCGGTCAGGAAAGAGGCGGTCATCCCCGGATGGCCGCTTTCGCGTGTGATACGGACTCCGATTGAATGGGTTGCTAAGCCCGCTGGGTCCGAGCGGAGGCGACTCGGAGAGCTGCGCCGCAGAGCAGGAGAAAAACGCCCCTCCGGACGTGGAGCTGGCGATCCGGTGAACTTCCGGATTGCCGGCGAAACAAACGGAACCCGTATGGCACGCTGTTTTCCTGCACTGGATGTCGACATGAAGGGTGGCGTGGGCAGGGGGTGTTGACAGATTCACGTGTGGCCTGTATCTTTTCTGAGCCTCAAGCGAGGCGGGATGCATGACAAGCGAGCGTGAAAGAGCGAGAGAAACGCGAAATAACCGCGCTCCTCAAGCGAACCCCCCACACCTCCGGGTGCGGGCCGGGTGAGCGGACAGGAGACGCATAGGAAAGATGGGTCAAGATACTAAGGGTCCACGGTGGATGCCCTGGCACTGGAGCCGATGAAGGACGC